>JACPYZ010000005.1 GCA_016195765.1 Candidatus Curtissbacteria bacterium
TTAATCGAAAAAGGTACGCCCTGCATTGTGCTTGCACCCAATGATGAAACTTACGACGAAATAATCAGCAACGCCATAGAAATAAAAGCCCGGGGTGGAAAAATTATCGGTATCTCACCAACGAGTAACGAGGCTTTCGATATCCACCTTGCTTACAAGGACGTTCAAGATGCTTCTATTATTCCTTCTGTTGTCATTAGCCAGTTACTCGCTTATCTAATCGCCGTAGAAAAAGGATACGACCCAGACATGCCCCGCAATTTAGCCAAATCTGTTACAGTAAAATAGAAGTGGGCAGCCCTTTAGAAATAGCCGTGGGTGCTATAACTGGTTTTTCTATTTTTCAATTAACTTGTCCTTCTCATCATTTTTATTTAGATCGCAAATATCCAGGTTTATTCCAAAAGCTTTCTGCAATCAAACGAAAATTACACAAAGGTCCAAAGGTAGGCATTAAGAATTTTGAGATTATTCCAAGCGTCCGATTAAATATTAAAAAACGTTCAATCTGGATCCACCATTGGATGTGGCTGAGTGTGATTCTGGGATTTCTGGTCTATAACTCCCCAGAACAATACCTCTTTGCCAAAAGTGTTTTTGCAGGTGGCGCAATCCACGGATTTTTATACAAAGACAGATTCAAAATAATAAGTTCCAGCTAGTCTTTAAATTCCAACTTCGCAACGACCGGCAAATGGTCCGAAACCAAAACGACGGGTGATTCTATTTGGAGCAACTTAAAGTGGTTTGATGCAAAAATATAGTCGACAGAAAGCTCTTTGGCGGCCACCTTATGCACCTTAGGGTGAGTAGTCCTGGTAATTGCAGATCCCGTAATTAAGTTATTTGCTGCAGTTTCTATTATTTTGATAACTTGTTTGTCTGGCGTTGTGTTCAGATCTCCACCAAGGATAAAAGGTGTCTGCAAGCGACCCAAATGTTCTGCTATCAATTTTGCCTGTCTTAGAGCCTCTGGTGTGTCTGTAGGCGGTGCTGTCCACGCACCGTGAACACTTAGAACATGAACAGGTCCATTCGCCAAACGAATGGTGGCATCTACAATCGCCCTGGGAAAATCCGGAAAGTATTTTGAATTGCTAAATTCCTCATCAGTAAGAGTTTCTTTGGACTTTAAAACAATATGTTCGCTTTTCTCGATTGAATATTTGCTCAAAACAGCGTTTCCATGCAAAGATCCAGAGTGGCTTACAAATGTTGCGTCATTATAAAAGACGCCCTCCATGCCAAGTGCATCTCGAAGATATTCAAATAAATCAAGAGTCTTATCTGAAAAATAGTTGGTCCAACCCGCTGTTACTTCTCTGAACTACTTTTAATTTCTTCATACAAATTATTTTATCCCAAATTAAGTTCAACAAGCACTTCTTGCTCAACTCTTACAAAAATTCAGTTAACTTTTAACCGCCAAAACTTATATTGATCATAAATAAATAAGGAGGAAAAATGCTGTACTTAATTGGTTGGATTTTAGGAATACCTTTATCGTTGTTATTACTGTTCTGGGTTATAACCCACCTTTTTTAAAACCTAGAAGGGAAGTGATAAATTTGGACGAAGATCGCAGTAATATCGATAGCTACGCAGGTCAAGACGAAGACGAGTAAAACTTAACTGAAAGAGCAGGCATGTGAGAAGGCAGGACTACTAGTAAGGGCACAGTAGTCCGCTTTCTTTTTATGAGTTAAGTGTAATTAATCTTTCTCTTTGAGGAGCAAGAGATTCAGCAAATCCAGAATTTTCAATCTTTATAAAAGCTTCTTCGACAAACGGATACAGTTCTTTTTGTGCGTCTGCGGAAATGTTAGGCCAAAGCGCACGAGCAGAATCTAAAAGCTTTGCGGTGGTGCAAACAACGTGAGTTGTAAGTTCAACAGGAGGTGCATCGTATAAATAAACCCAGTTTCTAGTCACATGGTCTGCATTAACGTCTGCTGAACCTACGATTCTGTCGATCAATTTTGCAAAAACAGCCTCACCGTCACCCTTGTCTTGAGCATAATACCTGCAGAAAAGCTCTTCGTAATGCTGTTGCAAGGCTGGATCTTTCAACCTTGGAAAAGCTCTAAGAATCGCAAACGGTATTTCGTTCAGCTTGGCTTGCTGGCCAGCGATTGAATCTCTTCCTGGGCCATATGCGGGTACATCGACCTTGAGGCTCATTTCACCATCGTCGTGGACAAAGAACATTGGCTCTATTACGTCAAAGTCCAGTTCTGTAGCAAGAGTTGGGCACAGGGTTCTTATAGTCACAATTTTTCTCATACCCAAAGCAACGTGGTCACGATTAGTTTCGCGAAAACCAGTCACTTCGGCAAGAGGCTTTAACACAGGATTTCCAATAATTCTTTGAGTTCTAGCAAGGAGTCTTTCACGGGCATTACGGAGTTGTTCACTAACCTTGCCATATTCAGCGCGAGGCGTAGGCGATAGCAGATCGATTAATTGTCTTTCAGCCATAAAAAAAGGCCTCCTTAGCCTGTTTTTATTTTGCCGGAGTATAGCACAGCTACATACTATAGGCAAGCTCAACTATTAACAATCTTGCAGTTTTCATGCAAAAACTATCACAAAACTTCACACAATTTGCTTATAGTTTCTGCAATGAACAGTTTAAAAGATGATCTTAAACTAAGGGCTTTAAGCGCAGCAGGTGTGATCGCAGCAAGCTCGATAGTAGTTGCCGCAGGAATTGCTATCGCTTCTAAGATCTAATCCCCTGGTACCTATGGTTTGTGCCGAGAGAGGGACTCGAACCCTCACGCCATTGCTGGCACAAGATTTTAAGTCTTGCGTGTCTACCATTCCACCACCTCGGCAAGGTTTGTTCATTCTAACTAAATTGGGTGCTTGTTTCAATTAAAAATTTTGGCTAAAATTTCAACAACAGGAATAACTGGGACGATGACAACAGCTTGAACAATTCAGACGACAGTGGTGATCCTATTGCAGACAAAGCAAAGTCACCCAGCGTTTTAGGAGAAGAAGATCCATATTCTGGCGACGCTTCCGATTCTGTGGCTGTCGATATAGACGAAGAACTCGCAAAAGTTGGTTTGACTGGTGACAAAAGTGAAGAAGTGAAACCTCTTGGCGTCGACGAAGAGCTCGACTAGTAAACGAACCTCAAAAAAAATTGTGCTAAAATTACAAGCTATGCGCCCGTAGCTTAATGGATAGAGCACTCCGCTTCGGACGGAGCGGTTGGGGGTTCGAGTCCCTCCGGGCGCACAAAGGAAGATTTGGGACCGCTAAGTAGTGTGATTAGCTCAATGTAAGGAGCTAATTTAGGTGTTCCAGACTTTAATTCTACGTAGGTAGGTGTGCGATCGAAAAGTAGGGCAAAATAGTCGGCTCCTTTAAGGGGATTTGAGGCTGAAAACACTAGTTCTACCAGGTGTTCCAGATAATTGCCTACGGCTTCTAAAACTATCTCCATTCTGACGGCATTCAGGTCTTTTTCTTTTTTACTGTGCTGTAATTTTACAGTCTCTTTTTCAATGTTATTTAACTCTTCCTCCATGTACTTGATTGCAACCTCAGAGGTCAGAACAGGGATTTTTTCGGCAACCATCCTGGATTTGGCTTTAAGTTCCAATATCTTGTTGTCCAAGCTTGATGAGTCTTTTTGATTGTTTGCTATTCTTTTATTCCACTCTTCTAAAATAGCCTTTTTAAGCGCTTCAACGCCTGCTGGTGTGATTCTTAGTCGTTTAACAAAGGACTGGATAGTATCGTCAAACTCTTTAACAGGAACCCTGAAATAATGCCCTCTTTTGGCACAGTGATAAGCTGGGTAATGTTTTCCTAACTTGCCTCTTGAAGCACTACCGTATAGGGTTTTCTCACAGGTTGGACATAATACATACTTCTTGTAAGGATAGTCGGGGTTTTTAACTTGTCTTACTTCGGGTTTGTCTTTGTAAACAACAACTTCCCCATTTTCCTCTGCAATAACTATTTTGCCACGATTTGCTTTATTGAACGTTTCAAATGATACAAGCCCATCAAATTTACACTTAATCGCTTCGCCTTGAGTCCACTTCTCATAACTAACTCCAGCATACAATGTATTTTTAATGTAATGCTGAAATTGTTTAACATTAAGCTTATAGCCCCCAATCTGACCCAACACCTGACTTCTGTCTTTCGGATTTCTTTTAAGCGTAACAAACATTTTTAGAACAAACGGTGATTCTACTGGGTTGGGAGTGAGAATTACTCTTCTACCATGAGCAGTTTCTGCCTTATCGTTCTTATACCCAAATGGGGCCGTTCTCACTCTGTAACCTAGCCTAACGTATCTAATTTCAGCTCCAATCATTCTGCTCATAATATCTCTCATTTCGTCTTTTGCCCTTTCTGCCTCCAAGATTTCTGACTTTTTTGTAGGACTATAATTACTCCAGTCATAACTTACACCTAGATGCTCAAGAGTATTGATTTCTTGCGTACCGATAATTCCGTAAATATCGACTAGTTGTACGTGATATTTAACAAGTTGCATTTTAAGGTGGTCATAAAGATATGACCCTCCTCTGGTAAAGCGGTCAATAGATTTGATTATAAATAACTGGATATTCTCTTTAGGGTTTTTACAGTAGTCTATAGCTTCCTGTACAGGCTGCTCTTCCTTAGAAGCAGATTCCATAAAGATGAAAAACTTTTTAACATGAATATTGTGGGTTCTGGCAA
>JACPYZ010000079.1 GCA_016195765.1 Candidatus Curtissbacteria bacterium
CTTGGCATTTTTCTTAATAGCCGCAACCATGGTTTTGCAATTTGGTTCTTATCGTAAGGCGTTTATCATTTTGCTTTTGATTCCGCTAGCCATTTCTGGAGTTTTTGTGATCTTTGCTCTTTCTGGAACTCCCCTTTCCTTTCCAACCCTGATTGGAATTCTGGCACTTTTTGGTATCGTGGTTTACCAAGCCATGATGATCGTTGACAAAATTAACAGAAACTTAAGAACGACAGATATGAGTTTAAAAGAAGCAATTGCAGACGGTGCAGCTTCTCGTGTGGAACCGATTTTATTCGGAACAATAACAACTGTGATGGGGCTTATTCCAATTACGCTTTCTGACCCTTTGTGGCGCGGTCTTGGCGGGGCAATCATTGCCGGTATGTTGTTTTCTGGTTTAATAATGCTTTTATATGTTCCGGTTGTTTATTACATGATGTACCAAAACAGCGAGGGAAACAGAAGGAAAAGTAACCTGTCTTAACTTAAAAAAGTTTTCTACTCATCAGCTCTTCAAACCTTTTAGACTTTTCTTTTTTGATCTTAGAAAGATTGTTCCAATCCTCGGAAACTATTCTGGCAATATGCTTTCCGCCAATCATTTCTGGCACAACTACCAAATCTGCACCTAGTTCGTAAAGACGAATCGCGTCGTGCATCCAGTAAGAAGCCGCAACAATTGGCCCTTTGTAGTTTTTACTTTTGGCAAACCTTATCAGATGCTCGCTGTCATGAATATGTAAAGCAGTCATAATAATCAATTTTGCCCGGCCCAGTTCCAACTCTTCCAAAACTTCTGGGTCCGAAATATCACCAAAAACAGCATTATAGCCGGAAGCTTTAAGAGTTTTCACAATATCCGGGTTAAAATCGACAACCAAAATCTGGTCAACCTCTATTTTGTTTTTTAAAGAAAGTAAAATATCCCAACCCATTTGTTCGCCGCCAACAAGAATCACATGGTCTTTTAACGACTCTTTGTTAACAACATACGGGTCGCGCGGTTTTTGGGGAAAAAACTTTAAAAGCGGCTTTTCTAAAAATGTGTAGATATGATCACCATACAAAATTAAATAAGAAGAAAGCGTGATTGTGACAATCGCAACCGCAGAAACCAAAGAGACCATCGATGGCGTCACAAGCCCCTTACTTTGCCCCAGAGTCATTAAAATCAACGAGAACTCTGAGACTTGCGCCATGGTAATTGCGGACATAAAAGCTGTTTTTAGCCGGAAACGAAAAGTGATCATCACAGTCAAAACAATAAGTGGTGCACCCAAAAGCGTGAACAAAGAAAGCAATAAAACATCAAAAATCTTAACGTTGGCAGCACCAAAAGAAATGGACGCTCCAAGTAATATGAAAAATATAATAATGAAAAAATCGCGAATCGGTTTTATTCTGCCGGAGATTTGGATTCTATAAGGTGAGGAAGCAACAGCAATGCCTGCCAAAAAGGCACCAATTGCCGTTGAAAAACCCATGAGTAGTGCAACAGCAGATAGCGCAAACGCCCAGGCAATTGTACTTACAAACAAAAGCTCCAAAGAAGACGATGCCAGCCTAAATACATAACGCAGTCCATATTTAGCAGTTGCCCAGGCAAATACCAAAAGCATCGCGCCTTTGAAAATCACCATCAGTAATCCAAAAATGCTCAGACCGCCTGGACCAGACACTCCAGACATAACCATCAAAAACAAAATTGCAACGATATCCTGGACCAAAAGCACACCAACAGAAACTTTCCCGTATAAAGACTGCAATTCGTTTTTTTCCGATAACAACTTAACAACAATAACTGTGGAACTGAAAGTAATTGCAAAAGCAATATAAAGGGAAGGAACAGTCGCAAAACCTAAAGCGCTTACCAAAATAAATCCAACCAGAGTTGTAAAAACTATTTGCCCCAAACCTGTCAAAAACGCCGCTTTACCTACGTATTTTAAATCTTCTATCTTTAAATCAACGCCCACCAAAAAAAGCAAAAAGGCAATTCCCAAATTTGAAAGCAGTTCAAAAATTGCGTGGTCAACACCCTTAAAAATTCCCAGGCTTGAAATAATTACACCAGAAAATATATAGGCAACAATTAAAGGTTGCCTCAAAAACTTGGCAACGATACCCAAAAAAGTCGCAAGCACCAAAACAGCAGAAAGCTCAACAAAGGCAGGAGGCATTATTAGTTAATTGTTAATGGTCACTTGTTAATTGTCAAATAAGCAAGAGCCTGTTTTAAATCTTGGGGTAGTTCACTCTCGAAAAACATTGGCGCACCACTCGCTGGGTGTTTAAAAGTGATTGCCCGAGCGTGCAAAAACAACCGTGGACACCAGCTAAGATCAAATTGCAAAAGTTTGGCCGGTGCATACAAAGAATCCGAAACAATTGGGTGACCCATGCTTTTGGTGTGAACCCTTATTTGATGGGTTCTACCCGTTTTTGGATAAGCCGTAAGCAAACTATAATCTTGCGCGTGATTTTTTAAATACCTAATCCTGGACTTTGTAAAATCGCCATCGACTTCAACCTTGCTAGCCTTAAATTTAGAATCCACATGAATAATCGTTTGCGATTCCCGTCCACCTACCACTATTCCGAATTTTCCAAAGGCCCCTACCCTTCCAATTGGCTTGTCAATTACAAAATCACTTTCTAAAACTGTGCCGTGAACCAACGCTTCGTATTCCTTTTGAACACGACGGTTTTTAAAATCTTCCTGAAGTTTTTCAAACGATTTTTGGGTTTTGGCAACAATCATCAACCCGGAGGTTTCGCGATCTAGCCGATGAACAATACCAGCACGTTCCCCTATACCCAAACTATCCCCTAAATTGAAATAAACAGCAAGCTGGTCTTGAAGTGTTTGAGTGTTTGTAGTTTGCGACTTGTTAACAATCAAGCCAGCTGGTTTGTCCAAAACTAGTATCTCGGGATCTTCAAATATTATATTAAGACTCATCTTTATTGGGAGTTTTGACGAAGAATGAAATCACAAGACATGTTGCACCGCCAGAAATTAAAACATCTGCAAAATTAAAGCTGGGAAAGGTGAAAAGCGTCACATAATCAACAACACAACCCCGCAGTACCCTGTCTATTAAATTAGCAAATCCTCCCGCCACAATCAGCGCATAAGAAAGTCGCGCGAGCTTGGTTTGTGCGCGCCCCAAAAAGTAAAAAAGCAGCAACAATGCCCCAATTGGTACATATATACTAAAAATCTGTTCAAGCCAACCTAAGGCGTAAGCATGGTTACAAACAGTGGGCAAAAACGTCAAAGCCAAAAATTTAGTGGATTGATCGGCAAGGACCAAGAAGAAAATTAGAACAAGTGAACTATCTTTTCTTTTTTTCAAGTTCATTTTCGCATTTCATGCAATAAATGGCTGCCGGCTTTACTTCTAGTCTGGCAACATCAATTGCCTCATGGCAGCGTTCACAAAGACCATAAGTGCCCTTTTTGATCTTGGTTAGGGCAACCTCAATTTCTGTCAGATCTCGCTTTAGCTGGTTTTCCAAAACAATCGTCTTCTCGTGGCTAAAGAGCGCAGAAGCATCAGTTCCAGGCTCAACAATAATGGCTCGATCGTCCGTTGCAAACGGATCTTCACGCTTAAGCCTTTTAATTTTAGAAAGGATCGCAACTCTTTGTGTCTCTACTCTGCTTGTTAAAGATTTTATATCTGGTATTTTCAAATTTAAAACTCCTTTTTTCTGAACTAAGTACTATTTAAGATGCTTTAGGCCTAGTGCGTATAGAAACTGCTCTATACCGAGTTTAAGTTCTTTTGCAAAACCTTTTAATAATACCAGAAATTTACGCACAATTGTGTACGGAACCAAAATCAAAGTTTTTGACAGTTTTCCGGCTTCATCCAGACTTCTAAAAACTCTAATTGCAGCCATTACCCGCAAAAGGCAAAAAGCAAATGCGGCTTTTATATCGTTTAGCAAAACCCTAGATGAGAACCGATACCAAATGCTTATTCCAAAAACTAAAAACGCCAGCGGCAAGGTAATTGGATACAAGTCGCTTAAACTGGTATTTTTCCCAAACTTTTCAATAGTAAAACTGACCAAATCAATAGCCGGTACAAAAACCATGTAAAAACAAGTAAAGTAACCTACATGCCGTTTACGTACTTCCAGGCGCCTGATTATAAATAACAACACAAAAAAAGCAGCAAAATTTCCAAGCGCTAAATAATCCGGCTTATTTTGTAAAGCCCACATTCTAAGTGCTTTAAAAGCGAAGAAGAAAGTAAATCCCAAAATAAGAGGGGCAGATACCAAATCGAAATATTTCCAAGGATTTTGTCGCCTACGCTTTACCAAAAACGCTACTGCTAAAAAAGCACCCAGTACAAACCCATAAAAATTAAATCCAGGAAAAATATGGAAAAATATCAACCTGTCAAAAGAAAACTTGAACTTTTCAAAATCGACCAAAAAAGCAACCAACCTACCGCCCAAAAGACCTCCAAAAATGCCCACACCTAAAACATCGAATATCTCCTCGTTACTATAAAGTTCGATTGCAGCAGCACGCCAAAAGAAAAAAGCCGCAATAACGATAGAAAATATCGCACCAAATATATACAGTGGGTTTGCAAGCTGAACCAGCATTAAGAAATGTTGCACCAAGTAGCCTAGGTTAAGCTAAAAACGCTAAGGGCGCATGACATTGGATATTTTAACATCCCTATGCTAGACTGGAAATCGGCAAGATTACCAAGCAAAAAGCTTGGTTTTTTAATTTCTATGACCGCTACTGCACATGCTCTAATCGGGGCAGCAATCGCTTCTAAAATTCCCAATCCTTATATAAGTATTCCGCTTGCCATTATTTCTCATATCGCCCTCGACCTTGTCCCCCATTGGGACGCCAGCACCAACAGACGAAGCAAATCGATCATGCGCTTGCGCCTAGAAGCCACATTTGATGTGCTTTTAGGTTTTTCCCTGGCCTACCTTTTGTTTTGGAACAGAGCAGACCCCGCTTACACATTTGCAGTCATAGTAGCGGCCCAACTACCAGACTGGCTACAAGCACCACACGTAATGTACGGCAACAAATTCCCACTGTTTTACTGGGCCTACTGGGTTTCTCATAATACACAAACGAAAATGCAGTTGCCTTGGGGTTTAGTTACACAGATTGTAACTGTCGGAGTTGTGGTTGGTTACGCCCTGGCAACAACCATGGCGCGCTAACTACTTGGCTCGTTCAACATAGCTTGCATCGCGTGTATCGATTCGAATTACCTCACCATTATTTATAAAAAGCGGAACCTTAACCTTTAAGCCGTTTTCCAAAACCGCCTCTTTTTGGGTTGCACCTACGCTGTTGCCACGGGAAGCCCCACCAGTTTGAGTTACTTTGTAATCGAGTATTTTAGGCAAATCTATATACATTGGTTTGCCATCAACTGCAAAAAGTTGAATTTCCAAACCTTCTTTTAAAAATTGCCCGCTATAGCCAACAAGCCTGTCTGGTAAATCGAATTGTTCGTAAGAAACTGTATCCATGAAGTGGTAACCACTGGCATCTTTATACAAAAACTGGACCTTATTACGCTCAAGCGACGCTTCCTGGACGCGAGCACCAGTTATAAAAGATTTTTCAACATTTGCACCTGTTACCAAATTCTTAACCTTAACTTTTATGGTGCCACTACCACGGCCCATCTTAATGTGTTCGTAGGTAAGCACCAACAAGTATTGACCTTGATCAATAAATACAATACCAGCTCGCAGTTCTGTCGCGTTTATCATTTTTTATTTTTTGAAAGCACAAGCGCAAGTTCGACCAATGTCGTTACCGCAAACCCAGAAGAACCTTTGGCGCTATATGGCTTTTCTCCCTCTTCCCAAGCAGTTGGTGCAATATCCAAATGGACCCATGGCCTTTTGGCATCAACAAACTCTTCTAAAAATTTAGCTCCTGTTTCTGTTCCACCACCGCGAGTCGAAGAAACATTGGCAATATCGGCAATATAGCTCTTTAATAAATCTCGATACTCATCATAAAGCGGTAGTTGCCAATATCTTTCCCCGGTTGCTTCCCCTGCTTTTATAACTTGGTCAACAAAACCTTGCGGCCTGCCTAACGCAGCCGAAGCTGCATAGCCAAGTGCCACAACC
>JACPYZ010000080.1 GCA_016195765.1 Candidatus Curtissbacteria bacterium
CCGTTCTTTATGTAACCGGGGAAGAGTCTTCCCAACAGGTCAAAATGAGAGCAGATAGGATTATTAAGGATACGGGGAATTTGTTTATACTGGCGACTTCTTCTGTTGAGGCAATTGTGGAGGCTGTTGCCAAGATTAAGCCAACTTTTTTGATTGTTGATTCTATCCAAACCCTTTCGACAGATATGTTGGAAGGCCCAGCCGGAAGCGTGGGCCAGGTGCGTGAGTGCGCCCAAATTTTGCAAAGACTTGCCAAGCGCAGCCATGTACCGATTTTTGTAGTGGGACATGTAACCAAAGAAGGTAATGTTGCAGGGCCAAAAGTGCTGGAGCATCTGGTCGATGCGGTTTTGAACCTGGAAGGCGACGGCATGCATACCTTCCGCTTGCTGCGATCGATTAAAAACAGGTTTGGTTCGACATTTGAAGTTGGGGTGTTTGAGATGAGCGATGCGGGAATGACCGAAGTTGCTAACCCTTCGGAGATATTTCTTTCCCAAAGACTTACTGACCGACCAGGTAGTGTGGTTTCGTGCACGATTGCAGGTGGCAGACCGCTCCTTGCCGAAATTCAGGCACTTACCAATACGACGGTGTTTGGCATGCCAGCCAGAAAAATTACTGGCCTCGATTTTTCTCGCATGCAGATTGTGATTGCTTCGTTAGGGCGATCGGCAAATCTTTCGCTTGGCAACATGGATGTTTATGTCAATGTCGCCGGTGGCTTGAAGGTGGATGAGCCTGCAGCTGACTTAGCGGCTGCCCTGGCGATTGCTTCGGCAACTTTAAATAAACCCGTCCCAGCAAAGCTTTGTGCTTTTGGGGAAGTTGGGTTACTTGGAGAGCTTAGAATGGTGGGAAACATTAAAAACAGGATTGCAGAGGCTAAAAGAATGGGTTTTGCAGATTTTGTAACGCCAGAAAAGTTCAAAACCTTAGAAGAAGCTGTTCGCTACTGCCTAAGGTAGGTTTAAGTTACTTTTCAGTTTCAACACTTTAAAATAGAATTATGAATCCTAAAACTAAATTCAAAATAAGATTTTATGTAAGGCCGGCGCTTTCTATTACCTTTACCTTTGTTGGAGTGTTTATTGCCAGCCAGGGTTTACCCACAGAAATTGTTGGTGGAAGCAGGATAGTAATTTTGGCAATTGCGGGAATTGCCTTTGCGCTTTTGGGGTTCAATTTGCCAGAGTTGGTGGAAATTATTGGCAAATGGGGAGTGACTGCAATTGCGATGCAGATAATGCGAGAAATTCCCAAAGAGGCATATAACGTGGCGCAGCTTCCCTTTGGCCAAAAGCATGAGGAAGTGCCCAGTAATTACAAAAACCCGATTGTTGTGGATACTTCGGTTCTGATCGACGGTCGAATTGGTGATATTGTGCGCAGCGGGTTTATTTCTGGCGAGCTTTTGATTATTCCTTCGGTGATTTCCGAATTACACGCTCTGGCAGATAGCGGTGATTCGCTCAAACGAGCCAAGGGTAGAAGAGGTTTGGATTTACTTGCAGAAATCCGTAAATCGCGTGACGTGAAGGTAATTGTGCTTGATATAGATCCAGAGGCTGAGACTGTAGACGAAAAATTGGTGAAGCTGGCTGCAAAGCTACACGCTCGGGTAATGACCATGGATTACAACCTTAATAAAGTGGCCAAAGTACGAGGGGTGACCACTCTGAACATTAATGAGCTTGCTAATGCGGTTAAAACCAAGGTTTTGCCAGGGGAAGAGCTGGAGATTGATATTAAAGCGGTCGGTAAGACAAAAGACCAAGGTGTAGGTTATCTGGAGGATGGAACAATGGTGGTTGTGGAGGGCGGAGCGAGGATGAGAGGACAAAATATGACGGTTGCAGTAATGAAAGTGCTTCAGACAGCAGCAGGCCGCATGATTTTTGGCAAACCCAAATAAGTATCTCTTAATTTAAGGCTGTTTTGTGCAATAATCTCGCTATGTCTGAGAGATTTGAGCCTAGTGCAAACGTGCCTGTTGAGCTTGGTTTTGACCAGTGGAGAGTCAGAAGAGGTGCACGCACAGTGCGCCGTGAAGCTTTTCGAATTGTTGAGTTTAAAGCCAGAGGGCTTTTAGCTGGCTGTTTGCTGGAAAATGCCACTGATGCTCTGGTGAGGCTGGCCCGCCTTGAGATTGTTGGGGCTGTTTCTAGTGCTGGCGAAGTAGAAGTAGCATTGGGCGTTGCTTACTATGTACCAAGGGTGACTAGTGCTATTCGAACCTATATTAACGCTCAAAGAGACTCCAAATCGGTGTTCTAGTAAGTTATATTAACGCAAGTAAATTTCCAAGTTTTTTGTAAATGTGCGACTGGGAAAGCCCAACTTTATAGGGGCCTGTGGTTTGTGATTAGTATTTTGACGATTACTAATATAACCCGTTAAATTTTGGAGGCTTTCAGGGGATCCTTATGTTGTTTTTACTGCTGTAACAGTCTAAACCATAGTGACATGTTATAAATTATAACTACAGGTCTAGGTAAAAAGAAGACTACTTTTACTATCGGGCTACTATTGGTATTGACAAAAATTATAGAGGGTGTTACAAATAAATTGCAGGCTGAAACTCTTTCTAAAGACCCACAAGGCCTTTAGAAATCGCTCCCTTCTTAGTGAAGGGGCAAAATCTAGAATTTCTTTGAAGTTTTAGATGGTTATTTAAAAATGAAGTTTTGGTAAAACAAAATTTCCAAAAGAAAAGAGCATCACTACCGCAGACTGAAACTCGAATAGCAATGCTCTTTTGAGGTGTAAGGGA
The DNA here is from genome assembly GCA_016195765.1 of Candidatus Curtissbacteria bacterium. Taxonomy (GTDB): domain Bacteria; phylum Patescibacteriota; class Microgenomatia; order Curtissbacterales; family GWA2-41-24; genus JACPYZ01. The sequence goes on from JACPYZ010000080.1 coordinate 2,774, forward strand.
AGCGACTTAGGGCAGCTAAGTTGCTTTCCTTTTTTACTGTAGATCAACAATAAAGGTGTTGTCAATAGCCATGCTTATCAATTTTTAGATTACGTTGTTGTGACAGTATAAACGCCTATAACACTCCTTTGAAACAGGCTAGTTTGAGTAAAATATAGACCCACTCCTTAATTTTCTATTTACCATCTTTTGCGGGTTATTTTTAACAAAAGATTTTTGGATAGGGGAGTAACTGATAAGGTTGTTCCTTGTAATTTATTAACTTCTTACCAAAGACATACATATAAATATGTGTCATTTAACATTTCATATTTAACATATGTGGCAGAAGGTATAGAGGTGTATGAAATTTAAAGTTGAATGGCGCTTTTTTTAGCGGTCGGGCAGGAAAGAGCGCCCCTTCAACGAACTAGATAGGTGGAAACCGCTGCTGGCAGTGGAGGATACTTAGTGATGTATAAAAATGTGTTTTTGATACTATTTGACATTGTTACAAGAGTATTGTATATTGCGCGAACTGCTCAGGCTGCCCCCTAAAGTAAGTTATTAGTTTATGGTTCACGGTTAACGGTTTTTAGCCACTATATATAGTAGTTTGAGACCTGTTAGCAAAGTATCCTAGAGTACTTGACAAAGGGATACAAGTGTGCTACTATACACACCTGGTTTTTGAAAGAGCTCAATTTTTTCAAAGACCTGTAGTAAATACAAAACAAATAAATGGAACGCCCAACTGCTGAAACATTAGGACTAACACAACCGACTGCTGATGCCTCTTTTGCATCAGAGATTGCTCCTGAACTTCTTCAAACACTTTCTGAAACTACTCTTGTTACTGACGAAGCTGGTCAACCAATTGCCGTTGATGCTAAAGGCCGCAGGCTTCCTAAATGGATGCTGCCTGCTGCTGCTATGGCACTTGGTGTTGGTGGTCTTATAGCTGCTGCTATTGGTGCTGACCATCCTGAAGATGCTCAAGCCGCACCACCTTTTCCTTCACCTACTGTAGACACCACAAACATTCCGCACACACCTATTGCGACTGCAACACCTACGCAGACACCTCCACCGACAATGACTCCGAGTCCAACATCAACACCCGAATTTACACCGACTCCAACGTCAACGTCGACTCCTACACCTACTGCTACACCTACCCAGTTCGTTCCAAGCCCAACGCCAGAACGATCGATTGGTGTTGAAATCAAAAAGAGGATAGATACAAATAGAAACGGTGTTTTTGATATAAACGACCAAGGTTGGTCTCAAAAATACAATGTTTGGATTGACGCTGTACGAAACGGGTTGCTGGACAATGGTAGCGAACCAGCACAATCTGGAAGAACTAACGCTGACGGTGTTGATGTTAAAAGGTTTTCTGGAAGCTGGCCTCAAGGAACAATAGTTTGTGCTGAAGAGGTTGAAGTTGCAGAAGCTCTTGAAACAGTAATTCCTAAAGACTGTGAACCGGTCGATGCTACAGGAAACGTGGTTCTTAAGCTTTTGAACAGGAACAAAGAAGTTATTCCTACAGCCACGTCGACTGGTACTCCAGAAAAGACTAATACACCTAAGCCAACAATTACAGTATTTGCTCCAACACCTGTCACTGTTCCACAAACAGGTAATGCTAGAACACAAGAATCTAGCAGCAACGTTTTTGGAATCGCACTTGGTGGACTTGGAGCATTAGCTGTTGCTGGGGGAGCTACCGCAATTGCACTTAACAGACGAGAAGAAAAAAGAAACGCTATTGGAAAAGGTTCCAGGCGTAACTAATTTAGCTTGAATTTTTTAAAAATCCTTATTAAAGGAGGTGAGATAAATAGATGACAACGCTTAAAAATATTAAAAAAGTTGGATTAGGCTTAACTGCTATTATGGCGGTATTAAGTCTATTTATTTCACCAATGCTTGTTTTGGCTGATGGACCAGTTTTGGTCATCAAATACCTTGGCAGCAAAGATGGGAACTGGAATTCTAGCGTTAATGTAAATTCAGGTGAAACAGCCTGGTTTTATGTAGAAGTACACAACACTGTTGTTGGTACAACTGCAAATAACGTAAAAGTTAGGGCTTCTATGCCTAGCTCTACAGGTTCTAGTATCGCGTTTGTGTCTGCAGATAATGCAGGTACAGCTACCGGAGTTGTTAACTTAACTGTTAATGGCGGCGGTCAGCTTAAATACGTTCCTGGTTCAACACACATGACCATGGACGCTAATGGTGACGGTGTTAAAGAGTATAACGACGCTCAAATGCCTGATGGCATTGTTGACGGCGGAATTGGTATTCCTAACGTTAACGGTTGTTACGCTTATGTTGCTCAAATTACATTTGCAGCTAAAGTTGAAAATGTAACTGCAACACCTACACCTACACCAAGTACAACGCCGAGCCCAACGCCTAGCACGACTCCTACTCCTACACCGAGCACGACACCGAGTCCTACACCAAGTACGACTCCTACTCCTGCTCCTAGTACGACACCGAGTCCTGCTGCGTCACCGAGCCCAACACCTAACGGTGGGATAAACATAACCAACAATAACAGCAATTCGAACACAAATAACAACAACATCAACGTCAACAACACAGGCAGCACTGTTGCCAGTGTACCGTTGAAGAAAACACCAGAAACTGGTGCCGATGTTCTTGGTATGTTTGGTATGTTTGGTGCCGCACCTGTTGGCGTAATGCTTTCTAGGTATGGTCGAGGAAGAGTATTTGTTAAGAAAAACGAAGAAGATTTAAACGCTATTGCAAACGGTCTTGTTAAATCAAGAACGGGCAAGTCAGCCTAAGTCTTTTTCCTTGATACGTTCAGGGTCAAACTTGAGCGTATCGCATATTGAGACCGTGAGTAGGGCAGGCTTGCGGTCTCTTTTTTGGGTTTTTTGCCAGGAATCGCAGGAGCCACAAAGCTAAAAGAGGCCTAGAGTATTTGACATTTGAGGCCAAATGTGGTATTATAGCAACCTATAATTAATCTGCCATGAGTACAACTCCAGACAGAAACGAAGGAACTTCAACCAAAGCTGAACGTGGGAATATTGCCGGCCGCGCTATACGTGGTTTAGGCAAAATTGTGCCTCGCAGGCACGATTCTGAGGCTGAGAGCTCTATTTACGTTCCGGGTCCTGGAAGACCGATTCGAACCCAATTACCCAACGAATACATAATTATCGATGGCCCAGACAAAGGTACATTCGTGCCCAGACAAGGCCAAAGAGACCTTGCTCTTGAGGATGATCGTGAAGAGCCGGCTGATTGGCTAATGCGTGATGCGGCTGGAGGTCGCGGATCTTTTGATGATTCTGTGATTCTTCCTTTTGATGAGCCTTTATCTGAACCTGCAGTGAGAAGGGGTGGCTTCAAACAACAAAGGGTAGTTGAACCTCCAGTCTCACAACTCTTAGCCGGACGCGACGATCCTGAAATGGTGCCAGAGGTAACTTACGCACATGCTGTGGCTATTTTAAGAGATTCTAATGCTCCAGCCAGCGACCAAAATGTGGTTGATCTTGAAGACTTTCTTATAGATTTTTATGGTTATGCCGATGAAAACGAAATGTACGAAGCGGTTTTTGGTGGTCAATAGGTAAGGGTACAAAGGAAAGCGCAAAGTTTGTTAGGAACCACAGAACAGCGCAAGCCGCTTTGGCTGCTGTTGCGCTTGCAGGTATATTTTCTCAGATAGCCGTTGATGATCCTTTTGCAACAGGTGGTAGCGAACAAGCACACACTCAGCAATTACCGAATCCTGGTTTACCAGGAGCAGTGGGTTTGCCACCGGGTATTTCGATTGAAACTCCTGGCCGTCCTGTGCAAGGACCAAATGTTCCGGATGCTCAAGCAAATCCAGTACAGGAAAATGCATCTAAACTTTCTGGTAACTTTAGTGTTAAGCAAGCTGAAAACGTTCTTGATGCGGCTGGTGATGGCCAGATTGGGGATTTAAGTTACCAATTTAAGATTGAAAAATCTGGGAAAATTGGTTGGGGTACGTTTGATTGGTCACACGCTAACGGTCTTAAATCAGTCGGAATAAACTTGTTTGACGAAAATAACCCATCTTTGAATGGTGACGCTAGATGGCAATTGACAATGCTGGCTGCCAAATCCTTGGGCGTTCCGGTTGAAACTTTAAACACAGTTTATGCCGGTGACACATTTAACATTAAAATTACTCCAGAACTTGCCCAAAAGTTAATTGATTTGAACGTTAAGGTTCCTGATAATATTTTGAAAAGTGTTGGTTTGCTCACAGCAACTACAGCTGCACAACCGGATTCTAAACCTGTTGTCGCAGCACCTGTTACAACGGAAAAACATGACGATGCTGTTAACCTGCTGCCCGGTTCGACTGGCGGCAATGGTTCTGCTGGAAGTGTGACTTCCGGATCTGGTAATGCTGGAAGCGTTTCTGGTGGATTTGGAAGTAGTCTAACAACAAGTATTCAGGCATTTTTGGAACAGGTTCAAAAGAATAAGGTTGATTTGGCACCAGCTGCGCTTACTCCGGCTGCTGACCAATTTAAGCTAACCGATGCTGAAAAGGCTAATGCATACAAGGTGTTTGAGATTCGTGACAACGTTAATGGTCCTGCACAGGTTTTAGTTTCTAAGCTTGATAACCCAGAGGTCGGAAAAGTGCTTTTTGTAGGGAACCGCAGTATCCTGCAGATTTTTGAGAACTACCAAAGCCAGGGTTTGAATATCCCACTTGTTCAAAACACGACTGCTAAACTTTCTTCAGGTTTTATGGATTTTAGTTTCCGCGACCCGCAAACAAATAATTCTTATGACCTGATTTCTCGTGGATTTCAAGCTTTGACGCTTGATAAGCCTGAGCCTGTTACCACGCCTGTGCCTACGCCAACAGTTGTGCCCCAAGAAACTGGTTTAAAGCAAGGTTACAAAGCATCTGCTTTGGAGAAGACTGACAATGGCCGCGTTCTTAAAGCCATTGATGAGTCAACAGGTAAAACAGTTGAAATGAATTTTGATGACAAAAATTTGGATAAATTAGACCAAATGGTGAAAGTATCTGCTGGCAACCACAACTTACCAGTCGAATTTATGATGACTGAACAACGCGGTGTTAAGGGAATTTCTTTCAAGAATCTTGACCAAAAATTCATATTTGTACCTTTTTGGCAAGAAGAAAATAAAGATGATGACGAGTTGGATTGGTTAAGCTTTTTCACTGATAGCGAAAAAGCATTTGGACAAGAAATACCGGCTGCTAAGACAATTGCAATTAGTCTTGCTGGAATACTTGGAATTTCTACTATTTCTATATATATGACGTTGAGAGCGGCTGCCAAACGTAGACAAGAAGAGGAAGATGAAAAAGTTAGAGCTGGCAGCAGGGTTGCCGCTGGAGGGTTAGCTTAATGATTGAACAAGGCGAAATAAACGTTGTCCCAAAGAGGGAACAACCATCTAGATTTAAAAAAGCATTTGTTGCAAGTGTTGCTACTTTTGGTGCTGGTGCTGCAATGCTGATGGTTGCCTGTGGCGGTTCGGAAAATCCACAAACAAATATGCAAGATAATGGCAGTTTAGCTGTGTTTACTGCAGTTTCTGAAACCCCGACAGTTACCCAAGTTGTGACACCAAAAGCGACAGAAGTACCAAAAATAGTTAGTGAACCAAAGCCATATGATGGACCAGTTGGCAAGCTTAAAATCCCAGGTTTGAAAGTAGATGCTGCGGTTGAAAATATTGCGCTTGATGCTAAGGGTAATCTTGATACGCCCCAAAACCCACACAACGTTGGTTGGTATGGTGTTTACGACCGACCTGGTGAAAAAGGTAACGCGGTGTTTGCGGCTCACGTTGATTATTACGAATGGAAAAATGAAAGAGGCGTTATTGAAAGAGGTATTCTTGGTCCGTTTCATGACATTACCAAAATGAAAATCGGTGATGAGATTGACGTTGTGATGGACAATAATTTGGAATATAAATACAAGGTGATTAAGACTAAAAGATACAAAGAAGAAGAGCTCACTGAAGATATATTGCTTTGGCCAAAGGATAAACCAAAAGATCGTGAATGGATTACTTTGGTTACTTGTGGAGGAGACTTTGTAGCTAGCAGGCCTGGCGGACCAGGCGAATATACGTCTCGAGATGTTTTAATTGCCGAGCGAGTTAATTGACAAATAGGTCAACGGTAGGTACAATACAGTTAACTTCATTAGTGTTCCCTTTGAAAAGTTCAAGTTAATTAATTGATGCCCGTAGCACTTTTTGTAAGTTTTTCAATTTTTCTCAAGTTTTAATTTAAATAGATGCCAACGAAAGTACAAGTAAAAGTTAGAAAGAGCGATGGTGATTCAGCGCCAGCTGCTGCTGAGGACACAAGTCGCGTTATAGATTTAAGGTCTTCTGGACGTTCAAGTTCTGACGCCCCTGCGCCAACACCCGCACCAGCTCCTACATACGAAAGCCAGCCACAGTCTCGCCCAAGTTACGATTCACAAGGCCCGCGCGAAAGATCCTATGACAGGCGCCCAAGTTCTGGTGGCCGTGACTATCGAGGTGGCAATAACGGTGGTTACCAAAGAGACTTTGATGAACCACGCAAGGTTGTTCGTGATGTTTATGAAGGTAGCGGTAGTTCTTATGGCGAAAGCGAACGTGATGTGCCCACCCAGGAAGTTTCGGGGATTCTGGATGTTGCCCAAGACGGACATGGATTTTTAAGGCCAAAGTTTAGGCCAAGCGACGGAGACGTTTATGTGTCTTCTTCACAAATTCGCAAGTTTGGCTTGCGCGCCGGTGATTTTGTTAAGGGTATGGGCAGACCACCTAAGGAATCAGAAAGATATTACGGTCTTTTGAAAGTTGAAGAAGTTAACGAAGTAAACGCCGAAAAACAGGGGATACGAGTTAAGTTTGAAGATCTAACCCCTATTTATCCAAACAAGAAATTAAAGCTAGAAATTGGCAAAGCTCCACTTAGTAATCGTATTATCGACATTATTGCGCCGATTGGTATGGGCCAAAGGGGAATGATTGTTTCGCCACCAAAGGCTGGAAAAACAACTGTTCTTAAAGATCTTGCCCGCGGCATTTCGGAAAACTTTCCTAAAGTTCACTTGATGGCGGCTCTTATTGGTGAGCGACCGGAAGAAGTAACTGATATTTCCCGCAGTGTTAAAGGGGAAGTTATTGCTTCTAATTTTGACGAACCAGCAGAAGACCAGACCAGAGTTGCGGAAATTGCCCTTGATCGCGCTAAAAGGCTGGTTGAAAAGGGACTCGATGTTGTGATTCTTTTGGACTCGATCACACGTCTGGCGCGTGCTTACAACCTTTCAGTGCCACCTTCTGGTCGAACTTTGACAGGTGGTTTTGACCCAGCTGCTTTGTACCCACCTAAAAGATTC
>JACPYZ010000090.1 GCA_016195765.1 Candidatus Curtissbacteria bacterium
ATACAGTGGGTTTTATATTGCATGGTTGGAATGGAATACGATTGTAAATGCGGCTCTATGGTTGCCTCTTATCCTATTGTCAATCTTTAAATTTTTTGAAAATGGGAAAGTAAAATGGTTTTTACTTTTAACTCTGGCGCTAACTCAAACGGTCTTTGCGGGTCACACTCAAACAACTATGTATGTATTTACAGCATCCATAATTTATTTAGGCTTCGCTTATTCAGATGTTAAAAATACAAAAAGATTATTCTTTTTAACAATTGCTTACATACTGGCATTCTTAGTTGTACTCCCCCAAATTGTACCTGCTTTTGAGTTTATTAATCGCTCGGCAAGAACAATCGACCAGGGTTATTTTCCAGGCAGAGAAGATTGGTTCATACCGATTCAGAATCTAGTTCAAATGATGGTACCAGATTACTTTGGAAATCCGACAACCTACAACTATTGGGGTGTATGGAACTACGGAGAGTTTGTCAGTTTTGCAGGACTAACAACAATCTATTTTGTCTTAATATCTTTGTTCCGAAAAAAAATAAAACCATATCTTTTTTTGATCACACTTTTACTATTTAGCTTGGTGCTTGCCGTTAAAAATCCTTTATCAGTTTTGCCTTATACTTTAAATTTACCCCTGGTCTCGACTCTCCAACCTTCAAGAATTATCTTTCTGATAGATTTTGCTCTTTGTGCACTTGGCGCGTTCGGTTTACAAATCTTCTTAACAAAGAAAGAAAATTTAAAAAACAGCGGAATTGCTCTAGGTATTTTTATCTCTGTACTGATCCTGGGTGTATTTACATACTCGGTAAAGAATATTTTTCCTCTGGTTGCTGGTCTTGATACTCAAAACATAGCGCTACGCAATTTATTTGTACCAATTGTCTCATCAGGAGCAATTTTATCCGTAGTGCTCGCAAGCAATTTTATTAAAAAGAGAAATGTTTTGGCATTAGTTTTCTTATTGCTTGTAATGTCGGAACTTTTCAGATTTTCCAATAAATTTCTACCATTCACAAAAGAAAGTCTGATATATCCAAAAACGGAAATAGTGAACATCTTGGCTTCTCAGAATGAACCTTTCAGGATTATAACCACAGACAGAAGAATCATGCACCCTAATATTTCCGGAGTCTATGGAATCGAATCAATTGATGGATTTGACCCTCTATATTTAAAAAGTTATGGTCAATTCGTTTCATCTTGGCAGGGCAACAAATATACAGATAAAAGTAACTCATTCAACAGGATAATAACTCCGAGCAAAATTGATGGTCCAATTATTAACCTTTTAAATACTAAATACGTTCTATCCTTTGACACTATTAACGTTCCTGGATTTGAAAAGGTTCAACAAGAAGGACAAACCATGCTTTATAAAAATAACAATGCGCTGCCGCGATTATATTTTGTCAGTAGCATCGTAAAAACTTCTCCGGAAGAAGAGTTCAATAAGTTGCTTGAAAAAGGTTTTATTGAAAAAAACGCGACATCGCAAGAAACTGAATTCACTTCACCTGACAGTATGAGCGCGATCACAATCAAAAATTACAAAGACAACTATTTAAAGTCTGAGGTAAATACGAATGTGCCTAAACCTCTTATCCTAAGCAATGTTTACTACCCTGGCTGGAAAGCCTTTGTAGATAACCGGCAAGTGCAAATCTATAAAGTAGATTCAATACTGCAGGCAATCATTGTTCCGGCAGGAAGCCACACTATTGAGTTCATCTATTCAGATAGAAATTACCAAGTCAGCTTTGTAGGCAGCTTTTTTGGAATATTGGCAATCGTTCTTGTATCATTCTATTTATGGTTCAAACCGTCTCGGTCGTAATCCCAAACTACAACGGTCGGGCAATACTCGAAAAAAATCTACCGTACGTTTTAAGTAACTGTATAGATTGTGAAGTTATTGTGGTAGACGATGGATCAACCGATGAGTCTGTGGAGTTTTTAAAAAACAATTTTAAAAATGTAAACTTAATTACCCAGCAAAAGAACCATGGCTTTGCTTACACTGTAAATAATGGTGTCAGCCACGCAAAAGGTGATTTAGTCTTACTACTCAATTCAGACACTGCACCTAGAAAAGGTTTTCTAAAGTATTTAAAAGATCATTTCATAAATAACCCAGACCTATTTGCAGTGGGTATCGCAGACGATAGCCATGAAAGCGGAAAAATAATTGTGAAAGGTAGGGGAGGAGCAACATTTAAAAAAGGCTTTTTCCAACATTACGCTTTGCCTCCTACAAGCGGTAAAACGCTTTGGGTGTCCGGTGGGTCAGGCCTTTATGACAGAAAAAAATTCCTCAAACTACATGGTTTTGACACAGTTTACAGGCCGTTCTACTGGGAGGATATTGATCTTTCTTACAGGGCTCAAAAAAGAGGGTTCCAGTGCGTTTTTGAATCAAAGTCAAAAGTTGATCATTACCATGAGGAAGGAGCCATTAAAAAAACACGAGGAGAAGATTATATACAAACTATTTCCTACAAAAATCAGTTTATTTTTGTTTGGAAAAACATTACAGATCCAGAATATGTGCTGAAACATCTACTTTATTTACCTATACATCTAAGCTCAAGCCTAATCAAAGGGGACTGGGCTTTTGTAAAAGGCTTTTTTAAGGCTGCTTTACAAATTCCGGAATTAATCATAAACTACGACCAAGATTCTGAGCAAAATAATAAATCTGATCGCCAAATCCTGAATGAATTCCAAAAAAAATAATAATATTCTTTGGGATCCAAAAACCCCACCTAAAATCATTGTAGTAATGCCTGCTTACTATGCTGAAAAAACTGTCAAGCAAACATTCGATGATCTACCAAAGGATCTTATCTCAGGAGTCATTTTAGTTGATGATGCGTCAAGGGACAAAACTGTTGATGTTGCAAAGAAATTGGGAATATCTGTTTTTAAGCACGAAAAAAATAAAGGTTATGGTGGCAATCAAAAAACGTGTTACGACCAAGCACTTAAAAGAAACCCAGACATAATTGTTATGGTCCATCCGGATTATCAGTACGATCCTAAATTGGTCGGTGTACTCTGCGAACCTATCGTGAACGGTAGAGCAGACATTATGCTTGGAAGCAGAATTCAAAGCCGCAAACAAGCCTTGGCTGGGGGAATGCCCAGATGGAAATACTATTCAAATAGATTCCTCACAATGTTTGAAAATATTGCCCTAGGAATTAACATGTCAGAGTTTCATTCTGGCTATCGAGCCTACAGGGCAAAATCTCTCAAAAGACTCCCCTTCCACAAATTTTCAGACGACTTCGTTTTCGATCAAGAAATATTAATTTCCGCAGTTTCTTATGGGTTTACAATTTCCGACACTCCGGTTCCGTGTAAATATTTTCCAGAAGCATCTTCAATAAACTTTAAAAGATCCGCAACGTATGGGCTTATGACTCTCTGGACCGTGTTTTTGTATCATTTGCACAACCTGGGAATTGTCAAAAGTAGAATGTTTAAGTCTTTATCGTCTGAAGCTTAAAATCATCAAGGTAATTTGAGAATTTATTTTTGCTACCTTCTGTCACTTCAACGGCGACAACACCTTCGTTAGGTTGACCATAAATAATAATAGTTCCAAGGGGCGCCATTAAAACGCACGGCACAACAGCCAAATCTTCTTCTCCATCAACTAAAATCACCTTTGCAAAATGGTTGGTAAAATAATCGTGAATTGCCCGGCTTAATTCAATACTTATATCTCCGGCAGGATTAAAGACTTTAACCTTTTGGTCAGTATCAAAGCCTAATTCTGCTAAGTTATTAAATCTCATCAATCGTTTTATCTTAAAATCAACTATATAAAGCGCCGCTTTTATGCCGATCTCGTTTAAATTCTTTGACGTCTCGTCACCAACACTGACGATCTCTCGTTCTTTATAAGAGTCCAAAAGTTCGTCTATTGTAGAAAATAATTTTCCTTGAGGCTTAGCAAATATGCTACGGAGATGGCCACCAATGGTGTAATTTTTATTTTCAAATAGTGTCCAATAGTCCTCTCCTTGAACGTTCATCGCACCCTTTTTTACAGCTGAAGAAGATATTCTATTGCCGTTTGCGGCAACAACAAAAGGAAATATTACTATCTTGAGTGGCAACAGATTACGCGCATTTCTCTTCTCATTGATCTTTTCAGCCCCATGTCTCGTATCATCTGTGACAAAAATGGCTTCAATCGATGGGTCATCAGCTGTTGGGCCGTAAAGGTCCTTCAGTTCTACGATTTTTGCACGGGCGGAGTAGTTATTGATAATAAGGTAATCCTCAATATCTTTTTTCCTCAGTTCAAAACTATTGGTTAAATTTTTACCCTTATAGCTTCGCGCAAATTCATTGCTTGATATTCCAATGGTCACAAAATCGCTCTTACCAAAGGCAAAATCAATAAGCTTCCTATGGCCAAGGTGTAGGTTGTCAAATGTGCCACCAAGTACTGAATTTTTGAAGTCTCTTTGCATCGGAATCGTAATATTACTCTTATTTTAAATCATTTGCGACAAAGCCCAAATTTTGTTTTAAACCTATTGTGTAATAAAATTCATCCATGGATACACTTATAAAGTTACCTGGTTTTGTTGACGTACATGTTCATCTAAGAGAACCGGGTGCCACACAAAAAGAGGATTTTTCAACTGGAACAAAAGCGGCAATTGCAGGGGGTTATACCCAAGTTCTTGATATGCCCAATAACAATCCACCTACGCTGGACAAGGCTGCGCTGGATAACAAAATTAAACTCGCAACTGGAAAAATTTGGTCAGACCTTGGGTTCAACTTTGGAGCCTCAGAAAATTCTACAAAATACTTTGATCAAGTAAAAAAAGACGTTTTCGGACTCAAAGTCTACATGAATAGTACGACCGGCAATCTCGTAATCACAGAGCGCAAAAAATTAGACCTAATCTTTAGATCCTGGCAAGGCCCATTACCAATCATGGTTCATGCTGAAAATACACTGGGTATCGCAATCTCGCTTGCTCAAAAATATAAAAAGAAATTGCACGTCTGCCACATGGTTGCTGACCAAATCGAAATGATTACAAAAGCCAAAAAAAGTGGTTTACAAATCACCTGCGAAGTATGCCCTCACCACTTATTCTTAACTCGTGATGACCAGAAGAGTTTAGGAACTTTAGCAATGATGAAACCTCCACTTTTAACAAAAGCCGAACAAGACAAGCTTTGGGCAAATATCAATAAGATAGATATGATCTCAACAGACCATGCCCATCACACCCTCGAAGAAAAAAAGGATAAGAGAGACGTTAAGTTTGGAGTACCTGGACTCGAAACCACGCTTCCTCTCATGTTAAATGCAGTATTTGACGGTAAACTATCGCTAGCAAAGCTTATTAACATGTTGTCAACAAAAGCTCGAGAAACTTTCATGTTACCTGAGCAGCCAAACACATATGTTTTAGTGGATTTAACCAAAGTTTATAAAATAAAGGACAAAAAGCTATTCACAAAATGTAATTGGACCCCTTTTGAAAACATGGAGGGAAGAGGAGAAATTAAAAAAGTAGTTCTAAGAGGCAAAACCGTCTTTTCCAACGGAAGTTTTAACACCTCTCCCTCTGGAAAAATAATAAAGCCACGTGTTTAATTAGACCGTCCTAAACTTTTAAGTGATTTCAGCAAAACTGATAAAAGTGAATCACTGTGTAAGGTCAACTGAGTTTTTCCAAGTATTTGGTTGCCACTTGCAGCTTCAACAACCAAAGGTACATCGCCGCTTTTTAAACTCTTGATCTTAAATTTAAGGTCCATATTTTCCCCTGGATAGACTTTATCACGACTCCAAATAGTGTCGTACACCTCAGCATTTGCTGCGTTAATTTGAAAATTAAAGTTTTCAGATCTTCTCCATATTGTGTTGCCAATATTTTTAACACTAATACGAGATTCCTCTGGCAATTTATTTATTAAAGACGTTGGCACTTTTACTTCAAGTTCACCCGCAATGTTCTCCTTAACAGGATTACCTACAACCTTTTGCAGATTTTTGATTACTTCATGATAATCATAGAATTTTTTCCCAAGCACTTTTTCGTTTGCTTTAAAAGAAAATGCTTGAAAAGCTCCATCATCGTAGCTAAAAACAAAAGGAGTAACAGCAACAATATCCTCATCTTTCCAAATTTGCTCAAAAGCTATTTTGTAATAATCAGCAATCGTGTCTTCGCCGAGTCCAGATTTTGTATCAGACCTTCTCCATCCTGTCTCTGTAATAAAAACTGGAAGATCATGGCTTGTGAAATCTTTAATAAAAGAAAGCTCCCATCTGTAACCCAAAATGCTCAGTCGGCCTGTTTTATACGGACTGGCGGAAAAGTCAGGGTTAGGGTACGAATGAGATGCCCAACCATCAAGCTTGTTAAATATTCCAGCAACGGATGACTCCATTGTTTGGTAGAAATTTTCAGCTTCAACTGATGTTGTGGATGAAGTTAATGCTAAATCAAGAGGAGAATTAAGAACAAAAAAATCTTGGCTTTTTGACTTCAGCGCATCTATAGTTTTTGATAGTTCTTTTGCGTAATCTGAAGGATCCGCTGCCCCTCCCCACTCCTGAGCATGATTAACCTCATTATAAATTTGCACATACCTATTTTTTGTAGGCCAATATAATTTAGATAAAAAGTCTGCCCAATTGCGAGCATCTTCGTCTGTAGGTCTTTGCCAGAAACCTCGGCTGTCAAATTTTGTAGCCAGTCTCACAATTGGTATAAGTTTTCGATCGTTTAAATCGTTAAAAACTTTTTGCCACCTGTCCACATTCCTTTCATCTTTGAGTATAGTCAAAAGTACATAGCCCCACTGCCCATTGGTGTTAACAAGTTGAGCTGCTTCGTCTACTTCTGCATCAGGTGAAAGTAAGCCAATGCCAACAATATTATTTTGCGAAGCTTTAGGATCAACTACAGCAAAAGCGTTGGTTGATGTCACCAAAAACAAAGTAATAGAAACAATTATCAGTTTTAAAAATTTAATCATTGCCCACATGCTATGCTAGAATTTCTGTACGTGAAAGTCCTACAAAAACAAACACTTTTAGTCTTTTTGTTGCTACTTATTTTATCAGTTCCAGCCTTAAAAAGCTTAACGATCCCAGGCTTATACACAAGCCACGATGGAGAAACACATACAGCAAGAATTGCCCAATATTATCAAGCCCTAACAGATGGCCAATTTCCACCAAGATTTGCAGGCACTTTTTATAGTGGCTTAGGTTCGCCTATATTTGTTTACATCTACCCAATCCCTTACGCCATAAGCAGTGTTTGGCATTTTTTAGGAGCAAACTTTAGTGATTCTTTCAAGATAACTATGGCCCTATCATTTATTTTCTCGGGTTTATTCACATATTTGTGGTTAAAAGAACTTCTAAAAAGCCCAAGGGGCGCTTTAGCGGGAGCGATATTTTATATATTTGTTCCATATCGTTTTTCTTTAATTTATGTCAGGGCCTCTATTTCAGAAATGGTTGCTTATGTTTTTGTTCCACTGGCCTTATATCTGTTTACAAAACTTATAGACTCTGAAAATCCCAAATATATTTCTCTTGCTGCAATCTCGATAGGATTAATCCTGCTTTCTCAAAACCTAGTGGCCCTTCTTTGTTTACCCGTAATATGTACTTACGTTCTTTTAATTTCATTTCGTAACAATTTATTGAAAAACTTATTTTATTCTAGCGTTGCCATCGCTTGGGGTGTAGCGCTCAGTAGCATTACATATCTACCAGTTTTTTTTGAAAGAAAATTTGTAAGGTTAGATGGTGTTTTAAATAACGCTTACGTTAGTCATTTTGTATCCCTAGATCAGCTGATTCATTCTCCTTGGGGTTACGGCTTTGACATGCCAGGGTCCTTAAATGACCAAATGTCTTTTCAAATTGGCCTTATCCAAATTGTTGTTCTTTTGATATCGATTGTACTGCTTGGTTTGAGTTTACTTAAATTTAAGTTTTTAAATAGACTTATTAATACCCTTGGGAAAAGGGAATTCCTATTCACATTGTTTTTCCTCTTTGTTTTCTTTGGATCTGTCTTGTTGATGCTCGATATACCTCTAACTTACAAAATCTGGGACAAATTTAGACAGCTAGCAATAATAGATCTTCCGTGGCGATTTCTAGGTTTAACATCGCTTTCTGCAGCATTTTTAGCAGCAATTGTCGTAAAAAGCATTAAACAAGGAATGTTTCTTATCATTCTTATTGCATTGGTAATTATTGCAAACAGAAACCATGCTCGAATTAATCAACAAAGATTGTTAACAGATGATTTTTTCTTGAATTATACAGATACTGCAACACAATATAGTGAGTTTGCGCCAAAATGGCGGCAGACAACTAGAGTACCAATATATTTTGATTCGAAGGACAAGGCTGAATATTATCAAGGTGAGGGAAGTTTTAGCGTTACAAAAGCAAACTCTAAATTTGTGTCTTTGAATGCAGACGTAAAGTCAGAAAAGGCATTTATTATCATTCATAAATTTTATTTCCCTGGGGTGCAGATAACCTTAGATGGTAATAAGTTAGCAGCAAATAAAGAATATGAAATAACGGATCCCCAGAACGTACTATTGGATTCTGAAAAAGACTTATCTGGATTGCCTAAGATTCCTATAACAAAAGGTTTCCATCAAATAACTATGGAGTACAAAGAAACATATTTACGTCTCTTCGCTAATTTGGTGACGGCATTTTCGTTAGTCTTAGCTGTCTCTTTTAGTCTTTTTTATGCTAAAAGACATTAAAATCTACTTATTAATAGTTGTATTGTTGGGGGCGGTTCTTCGTTTTTATCAACTGGGCTCAAATCCACCAGGCCTAAATTGGGATGAAGCTGCAATAGGTTACAACGCATTCAGCATTCTGCATACTGGTAGAGATGAGTATGGGAAGCTTTTACCCTTAGCTTTCAGATCATTTGATGATTATAAACCACCTCTATATATCTACCTGACTGTTCCTTCAGTTTTTGCATTTGGTCTAACCAATTTAGCCGTCCGTTTTCCATCAGTTCTCTTCGGGGTGTTAACTGTACCATTTACCTATCTTTTAGTAAGCACGATGCTCAAAAATAAAAAAATCGCTCTATTGTCATCACTATTTCTTGC
>JACPYZ010000001.1 GCA_016195765.1 Candidatus Curtissbacteria bacterium
GACGACTTTGATAGCGTCTTGTTAAAGCTACAGGCGTTAACAGTTGCTTAAGATGTCTCTCAAATTAGTTTAGGACATTTAAGGTTTATTATCTGGGTGCTTTTAGTAATCTCGTTGCCCTTAATACAGAATTCATTCCCGAAAAACTGTAGGCTTCTTCAACCTTCCTCGGAAAGTCTAGCGTTTCTTTTGTTGGCACACCTGTTCCGTATTGAATACCATGTGCGCTAGCATGTCGATTTTGCACTATGAAATTAACCTGACCCTCTGTTATTCTTGTCATTTGACTATAGTAATCACTTAAAAAAGCCCTAGTCTGTTCTCCATGTTTGTCTAAAAAATTGTGCAGGTAACCCTCTTCAAGTCTTGCGTGTCCTTTTCTGTCAACATGAGCGATGTGTAAGATTATTTCTTTTTCTAAATCAGAAAAACCAGTGTCGCTATATAAAACTGCTCGTGCCCATTCATGAAAATCCGCCAGAGTATCCCGAAAGAAATCTATATTGTCGGCATATGAGATAACAGCGTCTTTTGGAAAACCAAATAGTAGCCCAATCTTTTTTATCTCGTTGAGGTCTCTACTGGCAGCCGGATTAGCTTCAAAACAAGCTTTGAGGGACTCATCCAAATTTTCACCGTCCTTGTAGTCTGAAAATACGTCTGGGTTTTGAGCAATTTTTTCTGCCGCTAGATCTGAATCATAAAGGTACATCCCTTGAAATTTAAACCTGTCCGGTAGTGGTAATCTTTTACATTCGTCCAAGCTTGAAGAAATTTGCGATGCGGGCTTTAGTCCCAAAAAAGTATTTTGCAAGTGCTGTGCATTTTCTCCGTACCGCAAAAGCTTTCTTTGTCTTAAATTGCTAGCGGCAAAAGCAAGTTTGAAATCTGCCACACCTCTTACTGCTCTTGCAAGTTCATCTGGACTTAAAAGTTCAGATGGTTGGTGTTGTCTAAATTCACTCGGGGAATCCATATGTTTATTCTACATCCTGACTCTAAAAGATTTCTTTCGTCCAAATTGCCTAGTTGACTTTCGGTTTTTGTTCGGGTATTTTATATTTACTACGGTAAGAGTATTGAGAGGAGGTGAAGAGAAATGGATACGAAAGATAGTTCAAAAAACACAATTAAATCGGTGAATTTTAGAATTGGTAACAAAACTTTCTTTTTTGATGTAAAAATTGCATCGAATGATGGAAAATATTTAAAGGTAACTGAATCTAGATTCATGGGAGAAGGAGAAGACAGAGTAAGAAATTCTGTTGTACTTTTCCCCAAAGAGATAAAGGATTTCCAAGAAAATTTAAAAAATATAATTGGTTATCTTAACTGAGGTGTAAAAGCGTGCCGGCGCGTACTTATTTTATGAAACAATAAAAACAGGCAACTAGCGTGTCACCTGTTTTTAAAGTCTACTTGCTCTACTTTTGACTGCTACGTTACATAGCACTGTCTTCTGTTTCTGAATAATCTTGCGTGTCTGAATCTGTTTGTTGGTCTTTGTCCATTTACTCCTCCTTTCCGCTTTATAGATGATCTCAAAGCGCAAAAAGAAAACAATCATAGAAATGTAAGCAAAATGACAGAAAAAGCAGATATAATAGCGATATGAAAAAACCAATTGAACTTCATGTGACAAAAGAGGGATACGCAAACCTGCAAAACGAATTCAATGCGCTCACAGAACGCAGACCTGGAGTGCTGACGCGTATGGTAGCAGCACGCGAACAAGGAGATCTTTCTGAAAATGCCGGTTACCATGCAGCCAAAGAAGAACTTGGCCGCATTGATAGGCGTCTTCGGGAACTAAAGGTCATGCTGAGGTTTGCAGATATCATTGAGGCAACAGGCTATGACACAGTTAGTTTTGGAGGAAGCGTCAAAGTAAAAATTGATGGTGATGAAATGGATTATGCGATTGTCAGCGCAATAGAAGCGGATCCCATGAAAGGCAAAGTTTCTGATTCGTCCCCAATTGGAAAAGCCCTTTTGGGTAAAAAAGTTGGCGAAAAAGTAAATATTGAAACCCCGGGTGGCACGGTTATCTATGAAATATTAGAAATTAAAGCTTCTTAACTACCCCAAGCAGATTCTTTTTTAACACCACGTCTAAGAACTTTAAAGGAAAGCCAAAAACAAATAAGAGCGCATGTTGCCGAGGCGATAAAAGGTAGGCGTATGGCAAAAGTTGCCAGAGTGCCGCCAAGGAGTGGACCTACTATTGTTCCGATACTCACATAAGAGGCATTGAGCCCTTGAATAGAACCTTGGGATTTCTCGTCTGTTTCGCGGGAAAGAATTGTCTGAATAAGAGGAGCAACAAATGAATTGGCAAAACCAAAAATTGCCGTTGTTATTATAAAGAGAATTAAGTTTCTAACAAGAAATAATCCTAGAAATGCACCGGCTGCCAAAAGAACACATGCTGAGAGCAATGTTTTTTCGTGGAATCTCTTAACCAGACGCGGAAGAATCAAAGCCTGACAAATTAGACCGATTATGCCAATTAGGGTAAAGTTTGTGGCAATTTGATTTGCACTAAGATGCATTTCTTTTACAGAAAATGGTTGGTAGGCAAAAATGAGAATCCCAAAGGCTGTGTTAAAAAATAAAGTGATTAGAAGGGTTGTGCCAACGTTGGGGTCAACTGTGGCTTTTAAAAGTTTTGGAATATCAAAAAGCTTACTTTTATGAACCTGGCCTATATGTTTGTTGGTTTCTGGCAGCAAGATTGCGGTTAAGATAACGGCAATTGTTGCAACAACACCGGCGATTATAAACGGCAGTGCGGGGTTAATACCAACGGTGAAAGCGGAAATTGCTGGCCCGAACACAAAACCGAAACCGAATGATGCACCGATTATGCCAAAGCCTTTTGCTCTGTCCTTAGGAGCTGTTGTATCGGAAATAACTGCTGCTGCAACGGGAATATTGCCTGCTGTCAAACCATCTAGGGCCCGGGCAAGATAAAGAAAAATTGCGTTTGGTGCAAAGGCCGCCATAAAAAAAGAAACTGCTGTACCTGCAATTGAAATCAACAAAAGCGGTTTGCGACCATATTTATCCGAGAGCCTACCAATAATTGGTGTTGAAAGAAACTGACAAACAGAAAACAATGAAAATAAAAGGCTGGAAGAGCAAACATTTATCTAACTAAACTTTGATTCCAAGGATTTTCAGACCCGTGGGAATAATTGCTTTTTTTGTTTCGTTTTTTGATTTTGCAATATCGGTCAAAATTTGGAAAGCTTTTGAGGTATCTAGGTCATTATCGAGCGCTAACAAAAATTCGGGGGCGATTTGCTTTAACCGTTTGAAGCTCAAGATTTTCTGATCTAGGCAACAAGGCTCAAAAGCTTTAATTGCATTTTTTGCCACCACAAACTCTGCTTCGTCGTAGTTAAAACTAGTCCGGTAATGATGCATTGCAAGAAAGGTTCGTAGTTCTGAGGCCGTGTAGGTTTTTAAAAGATCATGAACGAAGATCATATTTCCTAAAGATTTGCTCATTTTTTTGCCTTCTGAATAAACCATCGCCGTATGCATCCAAGTTTTTACAAATTTTTTATCAGTAAAGTTTTCGCTTTGGGCAATTTCGCTTTCATGGTGAGGAAAAATTAAGTCTTGCCCTCCGCCATGGATTGTTAGGGTGGAGCCAAGGTAACGCATAGACATGGCAGAACATTCAATATGCCACCCTGGTCTGCCCTGGCCCCAAGGAGAATTCCATGACGGTTCGTCTGGATGTTGTTGTGCTTGCCAAAGAACAAAGTCTAGTTCGTTTTTTTTATTCGGATCTATGGGGAAGTTTCCACGATCATTGGCGATTTCAAGCATAGCTTTATAATTAAATTTTGAGAGTTTGCCAAAATTTTTATCTTTTTTAACATCAAAATATACGGAGTTATTAATGACATACGCGCCACCTTTTTTAATAAGTCCTTGGATTATTTTTTGCATCTGGGAAATGTTTTCTGTCGCTTTTGGAATATGGTCGGGGTGAAGCGCGTTTAAGGCATGCATATTTTTAAAGTGAGAAATTGTTTCGTGATTACCGAGTTCTTTCCAAGTAGTTTTTAGAGCATGGGCACGTATTAAAATGTCGTCGTCAATATCAGTTACGTTTTGAACATAAGTGACGTTTGCCCCCAAAAATCGTAAATATCTGACAAGTATGTCGTAAGTTACAAAGGTAAAAGCATGACCAAGATGTGTTGTGTCATAAGGGGTGATACCACAAACGTAAATGCCGATTGGCTGTTTTAGCTCAATCTCTTCTATTTTTTCCGAGTATGTATTGTAAATTTTCAATTGTGATCTTGGGTAAACTTAGTAAGTATTGTACGGGCAATAATTACAACAGATTTATCTTTTACTATTCGCTGCTTCGTTTAAACGAGTGAGCGTCTCTTCTTTTCCTAGTATTTCCATTGCTGGAAAAATTGGTGGAGTAACTAACTTGCCAGACAAGGCAATGCCAATGCTTCTATACATTTGCGCTTTTTGCAAATTATTTTTTTCCATTACACTTTGGACGATCTTTGAAATTTCTTCTTCATTCCAAGCATTTATTTTTATTAGATCTGTAATTATTTCTTCGAATTGTTGTTGAGTAATTGTAATATCTTTCTGGTTTTCTTTTAGATTTGGTTTTTCGAAAAATAGAGCGCCCAAAAGCCCAAAGTCATCCAGGGTCACCATTCTATCTTTAACAATTGGTAAAATTTGATTAATTTTTTCTTCAGAATATCTAGGGTATCTTTCGTTTATTCTACGAGCAAGATCATCGCTTTGAAGATTCTTAATCCATTCCTTATTAAACCAATTCAACTTTTCAACATTAAAAATTGGGCTATTTTTATTAATACGATCAATTGAAAATTCTTGTGCTAATTCTGTTTGTGTAAATATTTCGCGTTCATCTTTTGGTGCCCAACCGAGAAATGCTAAAAAGTTGATAATGGCTTCTGGTAAATAACCTTCTTCTACAAATTCTATTACTGATTTTGCGCCTTGCCTTTTGGAAAGCTTTTTGTGATCCGTGCCAAGAATTGCAGGTACGTGGACGAAGATTGGCGGCTCCCATCCAAAGGCTTGATATAAAAGAAGATGCTTGGGAGTTGAGGGTATCCACTCATCACCGCGAAAAACATGGGTTATTTGCGTCTGGTGATCGTCAATAACATTCGCAAAATGATATGTTGGGTAACCATCTGATTTTAGAGTGACAAAATCTTCTAGCACGTCCGACTTGAACTCTACATTTCCGTGAACTGCATCATCCCAACTAAGTTTTTTATTTTTGGGTATTTTGAAACGCCATGCGCCCTCGTCTTCGTAAACTAATTTTTTTTCTTTAAGTATTTCTAAATGCTTTTTATAAACATCCAGTCTTTTTGACTGATACATTTCTTCTTCATGAAAATCCAGTCCGAGCAAACTTAAACTTTCTTTTATTTTTTCTACTGCTTCTGGAACCAGTCTGGTTCTGTCTGTATCTTCTATCCTCAGCAGAAATTGGCCTTGTTCTTTTTTGGCGAATAGATAATTAAAAAGAGCAGTTCTAATATTGCCAATGTGCGGTATTCCTGTCGGGGAAGGCGCGTAACGAACACGCACTTTTTGAGACTTGGCCGCGCTGGATTTACTCGAGGCTATTTTCGGCTCAGTTTCGGTAGCTTTTAGCATGGTAGAATTGTATCATGATCGATCTTACGACTTCTGCTGATTTCCTTAGAAGGTCTTCTGTGGGTATTGTGGTTGGCATTTTAATCCTGATACTTATTATTGTTGGCTATATGTTTCGCAATGATGTTAAAAATACGATTTTCCCACAAAAGCCTCCACCTGCTACCGTTGCCTTTGGAATGCTTCCAAAATTTAACTTGGCAGTAGGGTATGCTGCAAAAAATAATATCGCTTACACCTTGCAAACTGTGACCGGTGATTTACCCGCCCTTAGTGACAAAGCAAAAGTTTTTGCAATCGCTGTCAAAGAACCCACATTTGGCGCACCGGCTCAAGTTAAATTGCGGGCTGCAAAACTCGGTTTTGATGGAAATCCAATTGATGTCGGTGGGCAACTGATGAGTTTTGTTGATACGAGAAATAATCAGAGAACACTGAAAATAAACAGTCTGACTGGTGACATTCTGCTAGAAAGTAATTACCTTTCTACGCAGGAAGTACTTACAACAAGACCAAGTAGCATTGACGAAGCCAAAATGACGGCAGAGGATTTTTTTCATAGTGCAGGTTTGAACTTTGATGATTATGACCGGAAACAACCCGAAGTAAAAAGCTTTCGTGTTGATGGAAGTAATTTAGTTGAAGCGAATTCTCTGGCGACAACGAATGTTATACAGGTGACCTACAATCACGTCGCAATAGATAAGATGCCTGTTGTTTACCCAAAACAAAAAAATAGTAATGTGGCCGCAATTGTTGCCAGAAGCGGTGTGGTTGAGGCAAAGATTATAAATCTGAACGTATTAAAAAATAAGTTTTCTACTTATCCCTTAAAGGGAGTTCAAAAAGCATATGAGGATCTAAAAGCAGGAAGAGCTGCTTTTGATGACCGGTTTGATGGTGACAGTTTGACTATAACTTCTGTTTCTTTAGGCTATGTCGACAGCGGATCTGAAACTGCATATTTGATGCCCGTTTATATTTTCAACAGCAGTACAGGTTTGAAAGTATATGTCAGCGCAGTTGATGATTCTTGGATTAAGGGTTAACCCAGGAGTGATTTTTGTATGCCCATTCGATTAGTGATTGTGATTCACCGAAGCGGTCTTGGGAACCCAGAACCACGGTAATTACGCCCTTGCCACTACGGTTTGTGTAAGTCACAAGATTTTCAAGTGAGCCTTCCGTTTGACCCGTTTTAACCCCTTCAAGTCCGGGTACAACTCCTAAAAGCTTGTTTACGTTTTCAAGATAATAGGCTTTTGTACCATTAACATCACTAACGACGACGCTTCTTGTTTTTACTATTTTGGCAATAAGAGGATTTGCAACAGCCGCACGAGAAAGTTTTGTGAGATCTCGAGCCGTGGAGTATTGAAACTTATCATCAAAACCTGCAGGGTTGGCAAAGTGAGAGTCGGTCATTCCTAATTCTTTGGCTTTTCTATTCATGGCAGCTAAAAAGTCTTCGTAAGAATCAGAACATGAATAAGCAAGAACGTAAGCCGCATCATTACCGGAAGGAATAAGGAGTCCATAAAGCAAAGTTTCGACAGTGACTTTATCACCAGCTGCCAAACCCATTTTTGTACCTTCTGGTTGAACATAACCAACGGTGATTACTGTTTGAGGAAGACAACGTTCTAGGGCCACTATTGCCGTCATCAGTTTTGTGGTGGAAGCAGGTAGATGCTTAAGAGTCGGGTTTTTTTCATAAAGCGTAATGCCTGTTTTATTATCTATTACAGTTGCTGCTCTGGCTGTTAATTGTTGAGCGTCTTGGAAATTGTCTACTTTAACCGGGTAGGGAGAAAGTTGGGCAGTTTGTCCGATATTTAACTTTTTTGGTACTTTTAATAAGGGTAAATAGCCGGAATATAAAAGGGTTAAGACAAAAACAATAATAATTAAGAAGAAGACAAAAGGCCTGACGAGTTTCACTTTTGGTCTTTTATCGTTGATAGTCTTACATCTACTCGTTCCATATCCCGGGGGAAGAGCGAAGCCTCGCGAACGTTTCTAAGATTTAAAATGTGCATTGTTAATCTTTCTAAGCCGAACGATAAACCGCCTTCTGGCGGCATGCCGAATTTAAAAGCTTGCAGATACAATTCGAAACTTTTTGGATCCATTCCCCTGCTTTTTATGCTCTCTATAAGTTGGTCGTAATCATTTATTCTTTGGCTGCCGCTTAGAACCTCGACACCGCGGAAAAGGAGATCGTAGCTTAGAGAATATTCCTCATCTTCTGGGTCCGGTTTTGTGTAAAAAGGTTTTGCTTTTGTTGGAAAATGGGTAATTGTCACAAAATCGCTATCATGCTTTTCTTTTGCCCATTTGCAAATATCGACTTCGTCTTGTGGTGCTAAATCTTTTTCTTTTCGGCTATCTCTTTTAAATTCCTTAAAGATAATCTCTTGAGCTTCTCTTAATGTTAAACGCGGGATTTTTCCAAAGGCAATTTTTTCTAAACTAAATTCTTTAAAAATAGCCTGACATTTTTCTTCGGCGTATTTAAGCATTTCAACTGCGACCGTTTCTACTAGGTCTAAGAGCTCGTTAAAATCGACAAAGCCAAATTCGCAGTCTAGTTGTGTCGATTCTGACAGGTGCCGGGTGGTAACCGACGGTTCTGCACGATAAGCATGAGATATTGTAAATACTCTTTCAAAAACTGGCACAAGCATTTGTTTGTAAAGCTGGGGACTTTGAGTAAGAAACGCTTTGTGCCCGTAGTAGTCTATTTTAAATACTTCTGCCCCACCTTCTGTTGAAGAGGCGGCGGTTGTTGGCACAAAAATTTCGATACAGCCGAGATCTGTTGCTGCTTTTCTGAAACCTTCGACAACAGCTGCCTGCACTTTAAAAATGGCTTTGACTTGCGGATGCCTTAGGGTAAGACTTCTAAAATCAAGTAGAGTCGGCAGTTCTAGATTTAAAGATTCAGTGCCCATATCAAAGGGTAATTCGTGGGCTTTGGTTAGAATTTCGACTTTGCTTCCTTTAAGTTCGATTCCCCCAGTTTCAATTTTTTTGTTAACCATTGATTCGGGTCGTTTTTGAATAATCCCTGTAATTGCGACTACATCTTGGGGGTGAAGATTTCTAAAATCATCGCCAACTCCAACAACTTGGATTAGCCCTGTGCGATCGTGAACATCTATGAAGGTTATTTTTCCATGATCGCGTTTAGTATCTACCCAAGCCATTACGGTGACTTCTTTGTCTACTAGGCTGACGCAATCAATGGCTAAGGTTCTTTTCACTCCCTAAATTCTAACTTATATAGATTTGACATTCAAAAGTTAAATGTGTAACATTTTCACAATGGCTCGTAATTTTAACCTAGTACTTCTCCTTATTTGTGGTCTCTTGCTTAGCAAGAGGCGCGGGGAGGTATTGGCTTAAAATAAATTAAGCCAGGTTCACAAAGGACTACCTCCCAAATGGGAGGTTTTTTTATGGTTAAAAGGAGGTGATTTATATGACAGATAGAGCAGATTTTACAGCAAATACAAGAGAAGGCCGAGCAGATGCTAGGGCCCATGCAGCTATATATGGCATGGATTTGGTAGCTGACCCTACAGATCGAGTTATTGCAGAAATAGCAAGAAAAAGTGCCTTAAATGCTGATGTTACGGCTGCTAGTGATACGATTTCTCAAGGTTTGCCTGCGGTTTCACCAGAAATACGTTTAGCAAATTCCTTTAAAGTATCAGGTGGTAGTGAACAAGTTAAATGATCATTAACCATAGGAACGGCATTGTATTGCCTCCCTATTGGGGAGGTTTTTAGTGGAAAATAAGTCTGTTAATATTTTTCGAAAAGCGACTGGAGCATGCCAAAGGCGGTATTGATATCTTCGGAATTGAAGACGAGAGTCAATTCCGAATGTGTCGAAAGGATATCCAGGACATTCACGCCTTCCCAGGCAAGAGATTTGACAAAAAAGTAAAAGATTCCTGGAGTTTTTACGGAATCTTCTGGCAAATGAATGGTTATTGAAGAAACATTTGGATAAGTTTCTGTAATTTCTTCGTTTTTTAGAAGCTTTTCAATATTTTCTAAGTTCACTTTGTTAGTCAGAACGATCGTTTCGACTCTCCCATAGGTAAACAAGGCCTTTTTTTGGAAATTATGGCTGGATTTTTCGATTGTCGAGAGCTTGGCGAGCAAATTATTTGAATTCTTAACGTAAATGAGAGTTAAATTTGACCGCACGATCATGTCTGGAGCTTCTTCAAAAATTGTAATTGGCTTGTAGCCTGCAGAGAAACTTTTTTGTAGCCTTTTGATTGCGACAATAATCGAACCACTCGTAACTTTTTTGAAAACAAGTGTTTCAACTTCTGGCTTCATGTACCTGGCAAGAGAAGAGGCGTTTATTAAATCCTTCGACATAGCTTCTGAAAGATAGCGTGAGCGCTTAATTATCTTTTCGACTGCCTGAGGGACGGTTATCATGTTAATATTTTAACAATTTCTTTTTATTTGTACATTATTTGCGAAAATTTGACGATTAATACAAAAACAATTATCTTAAGTTTTGGTTAAGCATTAAAAAATTATAAAAGTGCTTAACACATAATCCTCCCAAGTGGGAGGTTTTTTAAGGCAAAAGGAGGTGATATTAATGACAGCAGAGATAAGTAGCAATGAGGGTACTGTTCCCCCAGCAGAAGCTTACAAAGGCAGACTTGAATTAACAAGGAGGGCTTTAACTGATCCTGGCTTTTCGAGAACAATTGAAGGCCTTGATGGAAGTCCAGTTGTAGTCGTGCGTACAGACAGTCCACTCATTGAGCAATTTGATTTATATGGACGCGATGGTTTTGGATTTGATTTTGTAACTGTAGAACCACCAGTAGCTGAACCAAGTTCAATCGTTCAGGGTTGAACTATTTGAAGATCTTTGACCTTTAGTTGAAGGCCGCCGGAATATCTGTCTTCGTTGATTGTGTAAACAAGATCCACAACGTAGCCCGGGCGAAGTTGCGTTTTTAATTCGCCTTTGTTGAAGGCAATTGCCGAAAGACCGTTTACTTGCAGTTTTAAATGGTTGTTTTGGGGACCGACTGTTCGCAAATCTTCAACAATCATTCTTTTTGTTACGAAAATTGGTTCAGGGTTGGCAATTCCATACGGTTCAAATTTGCTAATTTGCGAGAAAGTTTCCTTGTTAACATCACTTACCTCTAGTGGACATTCAATGTTAATAACAGGGACAAGTAGTTCTTCTGTTATTAATGCTTGAGAATGTTTGTTAATTGCGGCAGTAAAAGATTCGATATGTTTGGTTTCGATAGTGAAACCTGCTGCCATCGGGTGACCACCAGCGTCCACCAAGAATTCGCTTTGGGCCCTGATTGCTTCCACAATGTTAAAGCCTGGGATTGATCTGGCAGAACCCTTAGATTTCTCTGGACCTCGCGCAATAACGATCATTGGCTTGTTGTGATATTCAACCATTCGGGAGGCTACTAAACCAATCACTCCTTCATGCCAGGATTCATGAGCAATTACGCCGACCACGTGTTCTTTTAAAACTAAATCGCGGGCCGTGGCAATTGCAGAAGTTGTTAGGTCTTGGCGCTTGGAGTTAGTTTTTGAAAGAAGTTTTGCGAGTTCGTCTGCCTGATGTTGATTGCGAGCACAAAGCAACCTAAGAGAATCTAGGCCGTGTTCGATTCGACCCATGGCATTTATACGAGGGGTGCCAATTGATCCATTTAAATTGGCGGATCTCATCAGGGCTTTTATACCTGGCCTATTAGTTTTTGTAAGCTTTTCCAAACCAATTTTTACAATTGATCTGCTACCACCCACAAGAGGCACTAAATCTGCAATCGTTGCTAGGGCTGCTAGTTCTAGCTTATCTAAAAGTTTGTTTTCATAAGACTTTTTAACCTTTTGAATAAGCTCCCAACAAAAACGCCAAGAAACCCCAGCTCCGCAAAACTGAGTCGAATGGACAAGGGCAATTGATTTGGGTGTGATTTTAGGAAGAACGTGGTGATCTGTAATAACAACATCTACCCCCAGTTTTTTAGCGTGTTCAACCTGATCTACGGCGGTGACCCCATGGTCTACTGTAATAATTAATTTGACACCATCCCCTGCTAAGGTGGTAATTGCGTCTTTGGAAAGACCGTAGCCTTCTTTAATCCGGTGTGGAACGTAGGGCATAATGTTTGCACCGAGATCGTAAAGCGTCTCCCACATAATTGCGGTTGCGCAAATTCCATCGGCATCATAGTCCGAATAGACAACCGATTTTTCTTTATTTTCGATTGCCTTGATGACCCTTGTTAAGCCTTTTGTAATATCGCTGACGGGGGTTGATGTTATTTGGTCAAAGCTTGGGCTTAGAAATTCATTTAATTTTGCTGGTGTATCGAGCTGCCTATTTTTAGCCAAAACATGGGTAAGCCAATCTTTTTTAGATTTATCTGGTCGTGAGCTTTTAATTTTCCAAACGTTTTGCAGCATGATATTTCAAATTCCCTATAGTCAGAGCCCTGTATCGCGATTTCGCGATATAATCTTATCATGAAAGCTGATATCAAATTACCGAGTCATGTTGAGGCAATTTGTAAAAATTTAACGACAGCCGGTTTTGAAGTTGCCGTGGTTGGTGGTGCAGTTCGTGATTTATTAAGAGGTGAAACAGTAACCGACTGGGATCTGACTACTTCCGCAACACCTGCAGAAATCCAAAAGGTTTTCAAAAATTCCTTCTACAATAACAGTTTCGGAACCGTCGGAATAAAAACGGGGGAAAATATTGTAGAAGTAACTACTTACAGAACCGACAAAAGCTATAGCGATAATAGGCACCCAGATGAGGTTGTTTGGGGCAAAAGCTTGGAAGAAGATTTAAAGCGGCGCGATTTTACAGTTAATGCTATGGCGCTTGCGTATCAGGTATCAGGTACCCGGTATCAAGTCGAGTTAGTAGATCCGCTAGGTGGACAAGAAGATCTAAAGAATAAGCAGATTCGAACTGTTGGTAATCCTGACCAAAGGTTTGGGGAGGATGCGCTGCGACTAATAAGAGCAATTCGTTTTGCGACAACTTTAAGTTTTGATTTGGAAGATGAAACAAAAAAGTCACTTGCCAAAAACTGTAAGTTAATTAGAAAAATATCTGGTGAGCGCGTTCGCGAAGAATTGTTTAAAATTGTGAATTCCAAAGAACCTGATCGTGGTTTTTTGATCGCCCACGAAACTGGAATCCTTGCCGAAATTTTACCGGAGCTTGATGTTTGTTTTGAAGTCCCCCAAAAAAGCCCTAAACGGCACCATATTTATGATGTCGGTATGCATTGCGTAATGAGTTTAAAATATTGTCCTTCTGGGGACACAATCACAAGACTGGCCACACTTTTACATGATATAGGAAAAGCAAAAGTTGCCAAAACGATCGATGGCGTTCGCACCTTTTATAACCATGAGGTAGTAGGTGGAAGACAAGTTAAAAATATTGCCGACCGACTTCACCTAAGCCACGAGCAAAAGGAGAAGTTGTACCGGCTTGTGCGGTGGCATCAGTTTAGCGTTTCTGAGGATCAAACAGACAGCGCAATACGTCGCTTCATCAAGCATGTTGGTCTTGAGTGTGTTGAGGATATGATGGATCTACGTGTAGGCGATCGATTGGGCGGGGGCTTGCAACAGCCAGAAAGTTGGCGCTTAAAACTTTTTAGACAAAGAATAAAAGAGGTTCTTAAAAAACCATTTACAGTTGCCGATCTTAAAGTAAACGGGAATGACGTTATGAAAATTTTAGAAATAAAACCAGGACCAAAAATTGGTGACGTGCTGAACAAACTTTTTGAAGAAGTGACAGGCGACAGTAAACTAAACAATAGAGAGCATTTAATCGCCCAACTAGAAAAGCTTAAAGATCAAGTTACTTCTTAAGCTTTTTGCTTGCATTGT
>JACPYZ010000085.1 GCA_016195765.1 Candidatus Curtissbacteria bacterium
AAAGGCAAAGTCGTTGCCCTTTATCATTCACATACAAACCACGATAAATCTCACTTCTCGGGCAGCGACGTCACCCACGCCTTAAAAGATGGCAAGCCTATCTACGATATCCCTTTTATTGTGGTTGCTTCCAAAGATGGCAAGGTTCACGACCGCAAAGCGTATCAGCACAATGCCCAAACCAATTCTTTCGTGGAGTCTCAAGTCAAACCTACGCCGAAGTCAAAATTACTTTATCTCAAACAGCTCTTAGCAAAGGTCGCTTGACAACTCAGAAAAATTTGCTAAAATGTTAGCAGTCGCAACGCATTAGTGCTTGCGCTTTTTGCCCAAAAAGACTATATTTACAAAACATGTTAAAACCACTAGCTGGATACGTTTTAATAGAACCCGCACCAAAAGAAACAAAAACTGTCACGGGCATTTACTTGCCAGATTCAGCCGACGAAAAGCCTCAAGAAGGTAAAGTTGTTGCTGTCGGTGATTCCATCTTCGATCATGGTAAAGAAGTAACCTCTCCTGTCAAAGTAGGGGAGAAAGTTGTTTACAAAAAATGGGGCGGAAACGAAGTTAAAGTCGATTCCAAAGAAATGTTGCTTATTAAATTCGAAGATTTAATGGCAATTGTATCCAAATAACATGGCAAAACAGATAATTTACGCAGAAGAAGCTCGCACAAAACTAAAAGCCGGTGTTGATAAGCTTGCAGCTGCCGTGGCGACAACTTTAGGTCCAAAAGGCAGAAACGTTGCTCTCGATAAAAAATGGGGCGCGCCTTCAGTTATCCACGATGGTGTCACAGTTGCCAAAGAAATCGAACTCGAAGATCCATTTGAAAACATGGGCGCCAGCCTCGTTAAAGAAGCAGCCTCAAAAACTTCCGATATTGCCGGCGACGGTACCACAACCTCAACAGTCTTAACTCAAGCAATTGTAGAAGAAGGTCTCAAGAATATTACAGCCGGTGCCAACCCAATGATTCTAAAAACTGGTGTAGAAAAAGCTTCAGCTGCAGTTGTTGCCGAACTCAAAAGAATGGCCAAAAAAGTAGGGGACCAAGGTGAAATAGAAAAAATCGCTACAATTTCAGCGGCTTCTTCCGAAATTGGCAAAATGATCGCAGCTGCTCTTCAAAGGGTTGGTCAAGACGGTGTTATCACGGTAGAAGAGGGCAAAGGCCTTGAACTTTCTGTTGAATACAAGGAAGGAATGGAATTTGATAGAGGATTCGTTTCTGCTTATTTTGTAACAGATGCCGACAAAATGCAGGCAGTTATTGAAGATACTCACGTTTTAATAACAGACCAAAAAATATCATCGCTTCAGGAATTGGTCTCCTTTTTGGAAAACTTCGTAAAAATTTCCAAGAACCTAGTAATTATTGCCGATGAAGTAGAAGGCGAAGCCCTAGCCACATTGGTTGTTAACAGAATGAAAGGCGTATTTAACGTTCTTGCTGTAAAAGCTCCAGGATTTGGCGACCGCAGGAAAGAAATGTTAGAAGATATTGCCATTCTGACTGGTGGAACCGTTATTTCCGAAGACTTGGGCCGTAAATTGGAATCCGTAACGGTTGATGATCTTGGAAAAGCAGACAGAATAGTTTCTGATAAAGACAACACTATAATCGTTGGCGGCAAAGGTGCAAAATCAGCGCTTGAAGCTAGAATCAAACAAATCCGCACAGAAATCGAAAAAACAGATAGCGATTTTGACCGCGAAAAGCTTCAAGAAAGACTCGCTAAATTATCAGGCGGTGTTGCTGTTATTAATGTCGGTGCCGCAACAGAAGTCGAACTTAAAGAGAAAAAAGAAAGAGTTGACGATGCAGTTCATGCAACCAAAGCAGCTGTTGAAGAAGGCTACGTTGTCGGTGGCGGAGTTGCTCTAATTCGCGCAAGCAAAGTCCTTGATAAAATGATTGCAGTAGCAGCGCCAGCAGACGAACGCATAGGCATGGAGATTGTTAAAAAAGCCCTCGAAAAACCTCTATCTATGTTGGCAAGTAACGCAGGAATCGATGCTGGCTGGGTTGTAAAAGAAGTCGAAAAAGCGACAGGTAACATTGGCTTAAACGTTATCAGTGGAAAATTCGAAGATCTAATCACAGCAGGTGTTATCGACCCAGTTAAAGTAACCAGAAGTGCTGTTCAAAACGCCGCTTCGGTTGCCATGATGATTTTAACTACAGAAGCCTTAATTACAGACATCCCCGAAAAAGAAAAATCCGTTCCCGGTATGCCCCCAGGTGGCATGGACTACTAGGTCAGACTACTTGACACCATCTTTCCCGTTAAACTACAACTAGATTAGCAACTCCAATGGCAGAAAGACATAGAGGTCAAGAAGGTACTACAAGCACTTCTAGAAAAATCTCCAATGGTCAAAGATCCAGGAGAGATACAGGCACTTGGAATGGAAACCTCGATATTGCAAGAACCGAAGCACAAAAAGTAGGAGAACGAACAATGACAGTATTTTTGAGAATGTTTCCTCCGACGTCCCAACTTATAAAAGCAGA
The DNA here is from genome assembly GCA_016195765.1 of Candidatus Curtissbacteria bacterium. Taxonomy (GTDB): domain Bacteria; phylum Patescibacteriota; class Microgenomatia; order Curtissbacterales; family GWA2-41-24; genus JACPYZ01. The sequence continues at coordinate 2,522 of JACPYZ010000085.1, forward strand.
ACCTTACACCGTGGGCTCAGCAAGCACTATTCTTTATTAGCTTCGCGCGAATCGTCTTTGGAAAGTTTAGAAAGCTCGTAAGTTACAAGAACCGCAATTGCCGTAACCAGCGCCGCATATAAAAATCGCGAAAATATCCCAGACCCGACAGAAATGTATTTGTCTACGTACTGAGTAAAAAATGCCTGAATCGCATCGTTCCATGCCAAAGCAGCTACCAGACCGAATCCAGCCGTAGAAAGCGTGACCATTTGCTTGATAAGTTCTATTTTTAAATCTTTCTTCACTTAGCTTGAAATTATACCAAAGCCAGCCGCTAGGTTCACCTTACTTAAGTGTAATATGAATCCGCGAATCAATAATATTTGCAGGATACGCATTTAAGTTCGTTTTGGCTTGGACGACATAAGTATTGGTGCCAGGGTCAAGTGTAATTGGCGAAGAGGCAACGAGTGTTCCAGGAGAAGCATTTGTCGAAATTTCTGAAAACCAAACTGGTCTATTTGCAGTCGAATTATAAAGCTGGGCATACATCATTCCATTTCCACCCGTTACATACATGTTTGCTTCAAATACAACAGAAGCAATGCCCGCATAACTGGCAGAATTAAAAGTCACCTGGACTCCCGGTAAATTAACATAAGAACTGTTTGTTGTGGAACCCGCGCCCAGTGGTATAAAAATTTCTTTTTGTGCTGTTTGAACCACAGTTTGTTGTTGCACGGTCGTTTGTTCTTTAATTATTGTTGTCGGTGTCGGCATGGTAACGACAACAGGTAAAGAAGAGGCAGCTGGCGAGGCAGAAGCATTAGGGGAAGGTGAAGGATTAATTTTGGATTGCAGCTCGATACTTGGTTGTCTATCTGCATCAACTTTGACCTTAGGTTGCTGTAATATCCAATAGTTAACATATCCAAGGTCAACAAGTGCAATCAGAAGAATGGCAATCCCAATCTTGATCAAAAATCTTTGCAAAAACGAACTATCCATAGGCAGTAGCTAAATTGTCAGGTGTAAGCGACTTGTTGTCAATTGCATGATAAACTAATCTCATGGCGACCAGTCGCGCTTACCATAAGCCACCTACAGAAAAACAAAAAAAGAAACTTTCTAAGTATTTAAGCAGCGAAGAAGAACTTATCGTTGTCACAACAATTGGACCGCGATATATGTGGTTTAACCTCATATTTTTGTTGCTGATTCCTTTAGGTCTTTTCTATATATCAATATTTATGCTTTTTGGAGTAATTAACATTCCCCAGCTAGATTGGCTTAAATACGTCGGCTTGGTTGCAATGTTGCTGGCGCTGTTTAAACTTAGATCAACAAGCGGCATTCTGCGAAAAAGGCAAGCCAATATATATATTGTTACCAACCACCGTATTTTGATAATAACCGGCATTTTCTCACGTAAAATAATAACGGCACCTCTTGATCGCATTACCCATATCACAGTCGACCAGTCGGTTATTCAAAGAATGGTTTATAACACCGGTCACCTGATGATAATAACGGCAGGATTCGATCAACGTGAAATCGTCGTCGAACACATTGCAGACCCTATTAAATTTAAAGTTTTGGTCGAAGAATTAACAAGAAACGCAGACAAACCTCAAAATAAAGGAAATTTACCATCACGTGACGAAGACATTAAAATTCGCGCCATCTCTTTTTAACTTAATCTAATCCTAATTTGAACTGAGTTTTTAGTTCGGAAGAACCTTAGAAGGATCAACGAATATATCATTGTCTGTAAGTTCGATGTGAACATGAGGCCCAGTGGTGTGTCCTGTTAGCCCAATTGTCCCAATCGGTGCTTGGCCATCAACATGGTTACCAACACCAACATAGATTCGATCCATATGGGCATAAAGAGATTTCAGGCCGTTTCCGTGATCAACAACTACAGTTTTTCCGTGGCCATCTGTCATAAAACCGGCATAAATAACATTACCATCACCTAAAGGATGAATTGGTTTACCAAGATCAGCGGCAATATCAACACCTCTATGATAAGCAGAAAACCCTTGTGAAATATAACCATCAACAGGCATATGAAACTGAAAAGGGGAGACAGCCGGATTAACTTGCTGTCCGATATTATTAAGTTCGTTATCGGGTTTGGGCAAAACAGGCTCAGCAACTAAGATTTTGTGGCCATTCATGACAACTTTGCCTCTATTTTCCGCAACCACCCGAGAAGCGTAGCTCAATGGTAAAAGGGCTAGAACAGCCACAAGAACTAACTTGGAAAATAGCCTCAAACGGGGCCTTATCATAATGTGTTTTTGCAGAGAATTTAAGGCTCTTTTGAGGCCTTTTTTAGCCTCAAATCGTGCGTATATAGCTTTAGTCTTATGTGTGCTTTTTATTTTCTTTTTCATATTTGCCCCACAAAGCCCCCTTGGACATAGTTCAAGCGGGGAGCTTAAGCCCATAATTTGGGCTCTAAGTGGAGATTTCGAAGGTGAAGTATAGCAAAATTGAGCTCAAAAGTCAAACTATAGAAGTATGAATAAAAGGACCTATAATATTAATTATTCAATATTAAATCTTGGCTCCGATGTAATGGCAAAATAGCCTCAAAATGCTTGCATCAAGCCTTGTCTAAGTGCTACCGTAAATCCAATGCCTTTTATAAAGATCTTAAGAAAATTGCCAGTATTTGTTTGTTATTTACTGCTTGCAATAACTCTTTCCGGTTGCTCGGCCATAGGCACGAATAAGCCAGCCGCTCTGCAAGTCTCAACCGTTCCAGAAGCTTCAATTTTTCTTGATGGCAAACACTTAGGCAAAACCCCGTTTTATTCAGATCAGCTAAAAGCAGGCACACATACCCTCAAAATTGCGGCTTCAGAAGCAAACTATGTAGCCCAAATAGATCTTAGGGAATCCACACTTACGGTAATTAACCGTCAACTAGCCACAAATTACCTTGCCCAAGCTGGCGAGATACTAACACTCGAGCCTGCAAAGTCTGGCTTTCTAGTACTTTCAAGTCCTTCGGGCGCCAGTCTTGTTGTAGACGGCAAGCTTCAAGGTCAAACACCCGCCCTGGTTGAAAATATAGCAGAAGGTGAACATAAGGTAGAAATTAGCAAAGAAGGTTACTTGCAGCGACAATTCGCTATAAAAATAGCTAAAAACTACCAACTGCAGGCGCAAGTCACTCTAGCCTCAGAAGTCGCTCGCGGCCCAATACCC
>JACPYZ010000093.1 GCA_016195765.1 Candidatus Curtissbacteria bacterium
ATTAAATTGAAAGCTACCGTCACCTGTAATTGCCAGCACTCGACCCTTGTTCTTGGCAACGGATGCTCCAATTGAAGCAACCCAATAACCCATTGTAGAAATACCACCTGTTGTTAAAAATCTTTGACCTTCTTTAACTTTCCAAGCTTGAGAAACTACATGAAAGCAAGAACTGGTATCCAAAAGAATAGTATCGTTCTCCCGAGCGAGACTTGCGAGCACTTCCGCAAAATAATAAGAATTTACGGGATTTTCCTTTCTAAATTCCGGAAGCACCATTGGGTATTTCATTTTCCACTGACTGCATTTTGCAACCCAGTTATTCCAGTCGGGAAGCTTTTCTCTTTTAGTTTTACCGAGAAGATCTCTCATAAATAACCGACAGTCTGCTTTAATCTTTATATGTGCTTTTACATTTGGCTTATTTAATTCTTCATCATCAATATCAACAACTACTATCTTTGCATTGCGGCCCCAGTCACCAGAATCATAGCCAACAATTCCATAGTCCAAACGTGCGCCGACACTGATTATCAAGTCAGCGTTTTGAACTGCAAAATTTGAGGGACGATCACCATACAAGCCAGGTCTGCCTACAAACAATTTTTCGGATGAATCAATAAGGTCGATTCCAAGCCTTGTGGTGATAGTGGGGACATTAAGAGTTTTGTATAGTTGTTTAAATTCATTGCGGGCATCTGCGTATATAACTCCTTGCCCGCCGAGCAGTAAAGGTCTTTTACTTTTGCCCAAAAGCCCAACTAGTTTATCAATTTGCGCTTCCAGTTTTGGGACGTTTAAATCACTTTTAGGTATTTCAAATGATGACTGTAGATTCTCCGGAACTTCCATTCTTTGTATATCCAAGGGAATCTCGAGCCATACAGGACCCTTACGGTTTTCAGTGGCCACCCATTTAAAACATTTACAGCACCAGGGCCAGCTGTAACCATTGCAACACCAATGGTTCCCTTGGTTCTGGCATAGGCTTCTGCCGCCATACCAACCGCTTGCTCATGGTGACAAAAAATCGGCTCGATCTTTTTGGCGCGATAGACAGCATCATTTAAAAACATTGCTTGTCCTCCTGTTACCATAAAAATCGAGCGAACTCCGCGATCGCTTAAAAATTTTAAGGTGTAATCTGCAACGTTCATTTAAATCAATGCCTCTATTTCCGCATTCTCTTTAACAACTTTTTTCTTCTGGGCGATATTCATAGCAACATCAAGTATTATGTCTTCTTGTCCTGCTATTATCTTTCTTTTACCGAGTTCAATCAAAATATCCCGCGGGTCAACTTTGAATTTTTTAGCAGCGCGTTTTGCATGAGGTGCAAAACCAGAAAAAACACCAGCAATTCCACTCGTCAAACTAATTGAACTGATTACCTGAGGCCGTTTCATAATATCTGCAATTATTTCTTCGCTGTTATCCATGAGTTGATACAAATCAAGGTCTAATTTATAACCGGTTCGAAGCAGTACTGCAACAATTACCTCGAGCTGGCAATTGCCTGCTCCGGCACCCAGTCCTCTTGAAGTCCCATCAATTATTTTTGCGCCAGCACGTACGGCCGTAATAGAATTGGCAATTGCCATGCCTAAATTATTATGAGCATGAAACCCAACATCAACTTTCAACCCAGCTGCAAGCGTGCTGATTCTAGCGCGCACGTCCTCAGGAAGCATATTCCCGGCAGAATCCATGATGAGAACGCCGCTTACTCCGTAGCTTTGCATTAACTTTGCTTGTTCAAGTAGCTTTTTAGCACTAATCATATGCGCCATCATTAAAACGCCATATGTCGTGATATGTCGGCCAGATAAGTATTCGACATGCTGTTTTGTAACATTTGCTTCCGTACAATGACTTGCAACCATCACCACCTGAACACCTAATTTCAAAGCAGGGGTAAGGTCGTCTTCGATTGTTCCAAATCCTGGAATCAGAAAAGCTCCAAGTTTGGTTTTTGTTAGCTGCGATTTTGCAGTTTTTAGCATTTCTCGATCCGTAAGTTTAGAAAAACCCAACTGCAAGGAAGAAGCACCGAGTCCATTGCCATGGCCAACCATAAGTATCTTTATTCCGGCTTTCTCTGCTCCAGCTGCATATTTAGAAATATCATCGCGCGCAAACTGCTGCCCAATTGCATGTGATCCATCCCGAAGCGTCGAATCAATAATTAATATTTGTTTCATCAGTGTATTAGGTACTTTCTTGTGTAGGCTTCTGCAACCTCAATTGCAGCACAGTTAATTATGTCTAAATTTCCGGCATATGAAGGTAAAAAATCACCTCGACCAATAACTTGATTCATGATAATTAGTCTATTATTTTCAATAACCGGCCTATTAGTTATTTTGTATCCTGGTACGTATTTTTTAATCTTTTTCTCTAGTTCAATAAGCTGAGTCCAAAGTTTACTTAGTTTTGCTTTTTTAAGGGGTACAAAAATTGTATTATGCATTAAAATCGGAGGCTCGGCAGGGTTTAGAACTATAATTGCTTTGGCATTTTTGACTCCGGCGAATTGCTTAATTGCCTCCGAAGTTGTTTTTGTATATTCATCTATATTGTTGCGGGTGCCCACGCCGGCCGATTTAGAAGAAATGCTGGCAACAATCTCAACGTAATTTAAATTTCCCTCCACATCTTCAATTGTACGGATTATTGGTGCTGTAGCCTGGCCGCCACAAGTTACCATGTTTACGTTTGCTTCGCTCAAACAATCTTCTAAATTTAGGTAAGGAACGCACATCTTTCCAATCCTGGAAGGAGTCATATCAATTGTGAATTTACCAAGTTTATTTAGAATTGGTGCATGCACGCGATGAGCCTCTGCAGAAGTAGCATCAAAAACAATATCACAGAGTTCAGGATGCGCGATTATCGCGTTTATCGATTCAAAAGATGTATTAATACCCAAATTTTTAGCTCGTTTTATGCCTTCGGAGTTCAAGTTCTTTCCAGCAAAAATGCTACATTCAAGCAATTCTGACCTCTGAATTTTAAATAATAGATCTGTGCCGATGTTACCTGTTCCTATTATTCCAACCTTTGCCTTTTTTCCTTTTAACATTTCGGGAAAACTATTCTAACTCTTAGGAGGAGACAGGTCCACTTTTGCCCAGGTGCCTAGAGTACCATTCATAAACGCTAGGCAGCGTCGTTTTAAGCGAATATTTAGGCTTCCAGTTAAATTCTTTGTTTATCTTGCCAAAACTAACTGATTGAACAGGAATTTCATTTACTGCACTTGCCAGCACCTTGTAACTTAATTTTTCACCGATTATTTTCT
>JACPYZ010000002.1 GCA_016195765.1 Candidatus Curtissbacteria bacterium
GTCGCGATGCTTCCTTAAATTCTCCAGAAATCGGCCGTGTAAAACCTACAGAACAATATGAACTGATTCAAGAGTCAAATGGTTGGGTCAAAATTAGTTTCGATGGCAAACAGGGATGGATTTCAAACCAATACACAAAAAAACTCTGAACAGTTTGTGCACGTGATACACTCTGAGTGATGACCAAAAGTATAGTTAAACTTCTAGATGAAGCAATTATTCCGGCAATTGCCTTAATTGTTGGCAAGATGATCGGGCTTTTTTTGGCAAGTGTGTTTTTTAAGTTAAATTTCACAATCGAGCAAGGTGGGGTTTTAAAATTCCTTCCGGCCATTCATTTTAATGACGTCTCAGGTTATATCTTGGCAGAAAATTATTCGAATTTGGCCATGCTTTGCGTTGCAGCGCTTGGTACCATATTTGTAATTGTTCGTGCACACTTCTTTAATCAAAGTCATATTCACCCTTATGTTCAGACAAAACTTATTCATTTCAATATAGAAAGCTTAATTGCACCAAGCTATGATCTTTACCACCAAGCAGCAATTTGGTTAACCTATCTTTGGCTTGTAGTCGGGTTTCTAGTAGCGTCGACTATTTTTGGCATAACATTTTTCCAAATTAGCGCAGTTGCATTTATCATTGCTGCAAATTTTTCTTGGATTCTGGCACTTGATGTTCAAAGAGAGGTCGAAATTAGTAGATTGAAACCATGAAGCATTTGGTCACTGTAGTAGCGAATTTTTTCGGAATGTTAGTGCTTGTTAGTTTACTTGCTCTGCCATTTTATTTTTCATCAAAAGTTGTTCAGTCTGGAAATGTCGCGGGTGTTAAATCAACTAGTCCCTACATATTAATTTCACAAATAGATAAATTCCCTGGTCTGCAGTTTTCTCAACAGTCAAACAACTATAAAATAAGCTTTGACAAAATTAGCAAATCTCAGGCGTTTATCGGGGTCCTTTTAATTTCAAATCCGACTAATAAATCCCAAACCTATCAGCTCATATCTCAAAACACCACAGCAAAAATGTTTTTTGGAGACGATCTAAATAACCAAATTCAAATGATCACCTTACCTAGCGCGGCAACTGTTCCTTTGAGTATTTATTCTGTTGGATTACCAGATCAAGAAACCGTGGAATTTAAAATTAGTACAAATTAGTTACTGAAGAAACCGCAAGATTCGAGCTGGCAGAAATCCGCTGCCATAAATAATTGCAAAAACTGTCAATGTCCAAAGCACTACCGTTACCAGTAGTGGGATGTCAGAAAGCAAAACTCTTTCTGGTGATTCTCCTTCTTTTTTTTCGTGCACAACATACAAATATCGCATGACTCCATAAATCACAAAAGGCACTGTCCCCATTAACCATTTGGAAGCAACCAGGGTCCTTGGTAAGTTATCTCCAATCAAAGTTATTACCTGGGGTCCGACTTTCGGTGGTGGTTGGAAGAAAGTGAACATTGTATAAGAAAACAAACAAGTTGTTGCAAACATTACACTTAAAGAATCCAAAAGAGACTCCGGGTAATGAGACAAAATAGATCTTGTCCCCAGCTCTTTACCAGATCCAACAAGTAGCGTTCTTTCAGATCTTCTTTTACCAACTGCTAAAAATAGCGCCAAAGAAGCCACGGTTAGAATAAACCATACAGTCACATGAGCATCAATTAAAACGGCACCTGCATATACCCGCAGTAAAAACCCAGAAGCAATTGCCATAACATCCAAAAGTATTACAGACCTTAAAAACAACGAATAAATGACCTGTAACAATGTGTAACCAATTGTTGCTACTGTAAAAAAGTAAGAAAGTCGACTTGCAATAAATAAAGAACCAAGTAACAAAATTATTGAAGTGGAAACTGCAATAGTTGGATTCAACTTTCCAGCAGCAATTGGGCGTCTTCTCTTAAAAGGATGTGATCTGTCTTTTTCAATATCAATTACATCATTAATTAAATAAATTGCAGATGTGACTACAGAAAAAATAATAAATCCATAGATTGCCAACCAGAACTTCTTAGGTTCAAAAAAATTACCTTCAAATACTAAAGGACCAAAAAGTGCTAAGTTTTTTAACCATTGTCGTGGTCTTGCAGAAACAAGAAGCCAAAATGGAATTTGAATTATTTGCGGAGCTTTGGAGATAAATTCGTATTTAGCCATACTAATGCTCCCAAAATGATAGTTACAACCACCACCAGAGCAAAAAGTTTTTGTACGGCGTGTAACCAGAGGGCAGCCGCACCCAAAATAGCACAGACGAAACAATAAAACAAGGTAATTTGGGTTTGTCCGAGACCGATTTCAAGTAATCTGTGATGCAAATGTTTTTTGTCACCAGTAAAAGGAGAATTGGCAGTTGCGATCCTTCTAATTACGGTAAATACACCGTCTGTTAAAGGTACGGCCATAACAAGAATTGCAGTTCCAACCTTCGCTCCAGAAAGGATCGCACAGACGGCAACCATGAATCCCAGAAAATAAGATCCAGAATCTCCTGGAAAAATTCGCGCCGGATGAAAATTAAATATCAAAAACCCGAGCGTTGCGCCCGCAACAATTAGTGAGAGATTAGAAACAACCAGTTGGCTTGGGTCATTACCAATGAATCTTAAGGTAGATGCAAAAATTACCATCATGGCGATAAATAAAATACCAGGCATTTGTCCATCAACACCGCTACTAAAATTCACACTTCATAACCTTGTCCTAAAACAGCAGAAAAAGGATTTGGAATAAAAGAAATTCCAACACCTGCGGCAACTACGATAAGTGCAGCAATTACTTGTGCCATTAATTTGTAACGACTGCCGATATCAAATTTATCGTCAATTAGTCCTGTAATAACCAGTAGAAAACCACCAAAGAAAACACCTAATATTTTTTGAGTTATTGGAATAAAGAATAAGGAACTAAAAACTACAGCTAAAAAAATTGGCAAACCCCCGGCCCGCGGTGTAATTTTATTGTGAAGGACGGCAGGGTGTTTATGTTTTTTTGGATTATCTAAAAAACCATACTTATTGGCAAAAGCAATCGAAAGTGGAACCAAAAGTAATGTGGTAATAA
>JACPYZ010000095.1 GCA_016195765.1 Candidatus Curtissbacteria bacterium
ATAAGTTCAATATTGTGAACAACCGTACCAATTGGGATTCTGGCAAGAGGCATAGCGTTTCCTGCACGCACTTCTGCTGTATCGCCGGAAATAAGAGTGTCGCCAACTTTTAAGCCGTTTGGCGCGAGTATGTAACGCTTTTCGCCATCTTTGTAGTTCAAAAGCGCAATGTTGCTTGTCCGGTTTGGATCGTATTCAACAGAAACAACCAGAGCCGAAATACCAATCTTGTTTCTTTTAAAGTCGATTGTGCGCATATTTCTTTTATGCCCACCGGATTTTCTACCTGCTGTGACCTTACCATTGGTCCTACCACCTGTTTTATTAATCCTTGTGAGTAAGGATTTTTCTGGCATACTTCTGGTGATCTCATCGAACATTAGTGACGTTCGATGTCTAAGCGATGGTGAGATTGGTCTATGTATTTTTACAGGCATTTTATGCTCCTTCTTTTCCTTCTATTTTTACTTTTTCTATTTCTTTTTCACTGCTTTTGTTTTTTACTTTTTTCTCTTTTGCTTCTGTTTTTGGCGAAAGAGCTGCAATCGTTTGACCAGGTTTTATAGAAACAATTGCTTTTTTACCTCCACCAACCATGGTGAATTTTCTGGTTTTGGCAACTTTTTTTTGTTTAGCTTTCATGGATATGATGTTAACGTTAACAACGTCGACAGAAAAAGATAAGTTAACTGCTCTTTTAACATCGTTTTTGGTGGATTTGTCTGCCACCTGAAACATATAAACACCCTTTACCATTTGCTGGTGCGCTTTTTCTGTTAGGATTGGCTTGACGATCACATCTTGTAAGTTCATTTAATTTTCTCCACTGCTTCTTTTGATAAAACTAAATTTTTATATGTTAGAACGGATAAAGCGTTAAGATTTGTGGCAATGTCTGTTTTGATGTTTTGGATGTTTCTGGTTGCAAGTTTAAGATTTTCGTTTTTTGCGGGAATTACAATTAGGGTAGTGCCTGAAAGTTCAAGGTTTTTGACCATTTGAGCAATCACTTTAGTTTTTGACGTAGCTTTTTCAAAACCTGAAACTATTTTTATTTCATGATCTTTTGCTTTTGCAGAAAGTGCGCTAACTAGAGCCGCGTGTTTCATTTTTGTCGGAAGTGACATTTTGACATCGCGGAACCTTGGTGCAAAGACTCTTCCACCGCCAACCCAAATCGGTGATCTACGAGAACCGGCACGAGCATTGCCAGTACCTTTTTGGCGCCATGGTTTTGCACCACCACCGTTTACTTCACCCCTGGTTTTTGTGTGTGCGGTGTGAGTTCCCATATTTGTTTGATATACACGAACCGCATGGGCAATTAGAGTTTTGTTTATTGGTTGGCCAAAAATTTCCTTTGGCAAGGTAATTGAACCGGCTGCTTTACCATCTAAACCAAATACCGTCAGTGACAATCCGCTCGTTTTTGGTGCTGTTTCTGCTTTTGGGACTTCTTTGACAGCTGGTTTAGTTATTATTTCTTTTTTTGTTACTTTTACTTTAGCGACTGCCATTTATTTTTCCTCTTTCTTTTCTTCTTTTGTCTCTTGGGGCTCTTCTTTTGCTTCTGGTTTCTTTTCGTCTTTATTTTCTTTATCTTCTTCCTCGTCGTCTTTTTTCTCTTCTGGAGGCGCAACGTAAGCTTTTGCTTTACCAGTTTTTTCTATAATGACAACACCATTTTTGTGACCGGGTACTGCTCCAATGACTTCGATCGTGTTTGTATCTAAAATTATTTCGAATATTTCAAGATCTCTTGTGGTGTGAGTTACGGCTCCCATATGACCTGCCATTTTTTTACCTTTGTAAACACGGCCCGGAGTTGTAGTTTGGCCAATTGAACCAGGCGCCCTGTGTCTGTCTGACTGACCATGAGTTTTTGGTCCACCATGGAAACCCCATCTACGAATACCGCCTGCAAAGCCTCGGCCTTTTGAAGTACCGGTGACTTTGACCAGATCCTGCTTTTGAAAATTAGAAACGGTAACTGTATCACCGGTTTTTATATCTTCTTGAGACTTAATTTCGTGAATATGCCTTGGTGCAAAACCAAGAGAAGTTATGAAATGAGTTTGTGCTTTGTTGGGATTTTTTCTTTTACCAAAAGCGATTGCCACTCTTCCTTCTTTTTTAAAGGCAACTACGGAAGGATCTGCTTTAATCTGTGTAACCGCGACACGATGACCGTTTTTGTCAAAACGAGTTGTCATGTTTCCTTTGATGCCAAATATGGTTTGTATCATTTTATTTGTTCCAATTTACAAATTAAATAATTTGTAAATCGAGTAGTCATAAAGTTGCAGTGCAATAAATCTCCTTTATAACAGCAAAAAAGCAGGATGCCTTGAGATTGAACCGATGTAAGGTTAATTACATCCGGGTTTTCAGGTATCCCACCAGTTAACAATAATTTAACTGTTAACGGCTATTTATTATTTTGCTTTAACTCACTACCTCCATTTTGATTAAAAGTAGCTGATTTATGACTTACGATTGACGATTTTAAAAAATCATAAATCCTAAGTATCTAAAATCACATCTTAAGAACGATATCAACGCCAGCTGGAAGTTCTAAGTGAGTTAGTGAATCAATCGTTTTATTGGTTGGTTCGATAATGTCGATTAACCTTTTGTGAATACGCATTTCAAACTGTTCTCGGGCATCTTTGTCTGTGTGAGGACTTTTGGTTACAATGTATTTTTCAATTTTTGTGGGCAAGGGGATTGGACCAGAAATTTTTGCACCGGTACCAAGAGCTGTATTTATGATGTCTTTACAGGCCGTGTCAATAACACGTGCGTCGTATGCTTTTAATCTTACTCTGATTCTTCCTTTTGGCATTATATTTTAGTTAAAGTGCGACAAAATTAGCCCATATTTTTCAAAGCTAATTAGGTTCGTGAATTCTAGCAAAAAAAAAGGCCCAGTGCAATGCTTGGGACTAAGTTACTATTAGGCAATAATTTTGGAAACGACTCCGGCGCCTACTGTGTGGCCGCCTTCGCGAATGGCGAAGCGAAGTCCTTCTTCCATTGCGACGGGAGAGATAAGCTTAACTTTCATTTTTGTGTTGTCACCAGGCATAACCATTTCGGTGCCTTCTGGAAGTGTAGCTTCTCCAGTAACGTCTGTGGTTCTAACATAGAACTGTGGACGATAACCTGTAAAGAATGGTGTGTGACGTCCACCCTCTTCTTTGGCTAAGATGTAAACTTCTGCTTCGAATTCTGTGTGAGGAGTAGCAGAACCTGGTTTTGAGAGGACTTGACCTCTTTCCACATCGTCTTTTTCTACACCTCTTAGGAGAATGCCAACGTTGTCTCCAGCTTCACCTTGATCTAATTCTTTTCTAAACATTTCAACACCAGTAACTGTTGTTGCTTTGGTGGGGCGAATACCGACAATTTCGATGTTATCGTTAACTTTAACGATGCCTCTTTCGATTCTGCCTGTGACAACTGTTCCCCTACCTTTAATGCTGAAAACATCTTCTACTGGCATTAAGAAGGGCTTATCTAGGTCTCGAACTGGTGTGGGGATCTTTTCGTCGACTGCATTCATCAAGTCTTCGATTGCTTTTAAGGAATCTGCATCGCCTTCTAGCGCTTTTTTCGCGGATCCACGAATGATTACGACGTTTTTGCCATCGTATTCATACTTGTCTAGAAGTTCACGAACTTCGAGTTCAACTAGATCTAGCAGTTCCGCATCTTGAACCATGTCACATTTGTTTAGGAAAACGACAATTGCAGGAACGTTTACTTGTCTTGCAAGAAGAACGTGTTCTCTGGTTTGAGGCATAGGACCGTCTGGTGCTGACACAACAAGAATCGCGCCGTCCATTTGAGCTGCACCTGTTATCATGTTTTTGATGTAGTCGGCGTGACCTGGAGCGTCGATGTGAGCGTAGTGACGTTTTTCTGTTTCGTACTCTACGTGAGTAATGTTAATAGTGATTCCGCGTTGTCTTTCTTCTGGAGCATTGTCGATCTGGTCGTAAGCCTTTTTCTCACCAAAACCTTTGCCCGCTGCCCAGCTTGTGATTGCTGCAGTTAAGGTGGTTTTACCGTGGTCTACGTGGCCGATTGTACCGATATTGACGTGTGGTTTATTTCTGACGTATTTTCCTGTTGCCATTTTTTGATTATATTTTTAAGGACTGCTTTTGAACAATTAAGAACAAAAATGATACCAGTTGCGGCTGATATCGTTAGAGTAGTTTAGCCAATATTTAGTCCTTTTGCAATAGGGCAAACGCTAACTTTCTTTGTTAGTATCGCCTTTCATTTTGGCGACGATTTTATCCGCAATATTACCGGGAACTTCTTCATAATGGGACGGTTCCATGTAGGCGGAGCCGCGACCTTGGGTCATTGAGCGCAGAGTTGTGACGTAGCCTGACATTTCCGAAAGTGGAACTAGAGCATTGATAATGACGCTATTGCCGTGGTGGTCAGAAGAGTTGATTTGGGCACGTTTTGAAGATAAATCACCGATTACATCCCCCATGAATTCTTCCGGAAGAGTAACTTCTACTTTCATGATAGGTTCAAGTAGAATTAGATCTGCTTTCTTAACGGCGTCTTCAAAAGCCATACTTCCTGCGATTTTGAAAGCAACATCGCTAGAATCGACATCGTGATACGAACCATCGTAAACGGTGGCTTTAATATCGACCATTGGATAGCCTGCCATCACGCCCATTTCCATTTTTTCTTTAATACCCTTTTCGATCGAAGGAATATATTCGCCTGGAATTGCGCCACCTTTGATGGCGTTGACGTATTCAAAACCTTCGCCCCTGCCTTTTGGTTCGACACGAAGTTGAGCATGACCATATTGGCCGCGACCACCAGATTGCCTGATGTATTTACCTTCGCCTTCTGCTTGTTTTTTAATGGTTTCGCGGTAAGCAACCTGAGGGCTGCCAACATTGGCAGCAACAGAAAATTCGCGTTTCATACGGTCTACCAGAATTTCCAAATGCAATTCGCCCATACCAGAAATAATGGTTTGTCCGGTTTCTTGATCACCTTTAATACGGAAGGTTGGGTCTTCTTCTGAAAGACGACCTAGAGCGTAACCTAGTTTTTCTTGATCGGCTTTTGTTTGCGGTTCAATGGCTAGTGAAATGACAGGATCTGGGAAAGAAATTGATTCTAGGATGATCGGGTTTGTTTCATCGCAAAGAGTATCCCCTGTTCCGGTGTTTTTAAGGCCAACCACACCTACAATTTCCCCTGCGTAAGCTTCGTTAATTTCCTCACGCTTATCAGCGTGCATTAGGAGTAAACGGCCGATTCTTTCCTTGTCGTGTTTGGTAGTATTGGCAACAGTAGCACCAGATTTTAGAGTCCCAGAATAAACACGAACGTAAGTTAATTTACCAACATGTGGGTCTACCTGGATTTTGAAAGCCAAACCACAAAATGGTGCGTCCAGAACCTGTTTTCTGACTTCTGGCTCTTCGGTTTTAGGGTTTTTACCCTCGATTTCTGGAATATCCATCGGGGATGGAAGATATTCAACCACGGCATCAAGCAAAGGTTGAACGCCTTTGTTTCGAAGTGAAGATCCTGCTAAAACCGGCACGATTTGGTATTTAATAACGGCGGCTCTTAGACCTTTTTTAAGATCGTCTATTGCCAGCTCATCGCCGGCCAAATATTTTTCAAGAAGCGTATCGTCCGTTTCTGCAATTTTTTCGATAAGTTCGTGCCTATATTTTTCTACATTGGCTTTTTCTTCTTCTGGGATTGGCACTTCTGAAAATTTCATACCAGACTTGTCTGTTTCATCCCAAACGTAGGCTTTTTGAGTTAATAGATCGATTACGCCTTTGAAGTCATTTTCTTTACCAAGAGGAATATTGTATGGATAAGCAGGCGCACCGAGACGATCTTTAATTGATTTCAAAGTGGCGTAGTAATCTGCACCCATTTTGTCCATTTTATTTACAAAGCAAACACGAGGAACTTTGTACTTGTCGGCCTGACGCCAGACAGTTTCTGACTGAGATTGCACTCCTTCTTCGGCATCAAGAACCGTAACCCCACCATCAAGGACTCTGAGTGATCTTTCTACTTCTGCTGTAAAATCAACATGGCCTGGAGTATCGATAATGTTGACTCTAAAATCAATATCTTTAAAGGGACCTGTTGTTGGTTTCCAAAATGTAGTGATGGCTGCTGAAACTATCGTGATTCCCCTTTCTCTTTCTTGCTCCATCCAATCGGTAACCGTGTTACCTTCGTCAATATCACCAAGCTTGTAGGTTCTACCTGTGTAGTAAAGAATTCTTTCTGTTGTTGTGGTTTTGCCGGCATCGATATGGGCAATAATGCCGATATTTCTTATGCGGTCGAGTGGATAGTTACGATTTGTGGTTGTTGTTTGAGCCATAGGTTAGTGTATCAAAGTGTCAGGTATCATGTGTCAAGAATAAATTATTTGAGGCCGGGAAGAGGATGTTCTAGCTTGCGAATTTCGCTTTTTATTTCTGTAACCATTGCACGCAGAACAGAAACTTCTTCATCTGCAAGTTCCCAAGCAGCATCTTCGCCAGGAGCAGCAGAGCCCTGATAGGCTTCTCCATACCGAGCTAGGGCTTCTTTGAGTTTAACCCCTTCGAGCTCGTTTAACTTTTTCTTTAATTCTTTAATTCTTTGTGCCTTAGTTGGCGGTTTTATGACTTTTTTCATGTTGTGTGCGATGGTCACGAATTTAAAAACGTAGATCTTAAAATACCAGATTATCGGTGCCTGATCAAGGACCAATAAAACAGCAATTTAAACGCTAGTATTAGAGAGCAAATTTGGAGCTAATGTAGCTAAATCGAGGTGGTACTATACCACATTCGAGGCTAAATTTAAAGTTTATAACGCTTTACCAACGAAAATGCGAAAATGCCTTATTAGCTTCTGCCATGCGGTTCATTTCTTCGCGTTTGGCGACCGCTTTACCGGTTCCATTTGCGGCATCCAAAATTTCTGCAACTAATTTGCTGATCATAAGTGGTTTATTTTTAAGTCTTTCGACGTCTTTGGAGCCACGACTTCTGGCAGACATTACGAGCCAGGTAAGTGACAACGATTGGCGGCGAGAACCACGCACTTCTGTTGGTACCATGTATGAAGCACCACCGACACGACGAGGTTTAACTTCCATTTTTGGTGTAATGTTCTCTAGCGCTTTTTCGAAAGTTTTAATTGGGTCTTGGCCTGACGCTTCGATTGTTTTAAATGCTTCGTAAACAATTTTTTCAGCAATGGTTTTTTTGCCGTCAACCATTATTTTATTGATCAATTTAGAAACTATCTGGTTATTGTAGATTGGGTCTGCAACAACGATTTTTTTAGGGATTTTTCCGGTTCTTGGCATCTGATTTACGCTGCTGCGCCTCCGGTTGCAGCTGCTGCTTTGGCACCTACTGTTGCGGCTGCTTGTTTACCAGTAGTTGCACCAGATTTTTTAGTTCCGTAAAGGGAACGACCTTGCTTGCGGTTGTTAACACCAGAAGTATCGAATTTACCGCGAATGATATGGTATTTAACACCAGGTAAATCTTTAACGCGCCCGCCTCGAACTAAAACAACCGAGTGTTCTGCAAGTTCGTGACCAACACCTGGAATGTAAGCTGTGATTTCTTGTTTGTTGGAAAGCCTGACACGGGCCACTTTACGAAGAGCAGAATTTGGTTTTTTGGGAGTCATGGTTTTAACAACAGTACAGACACCACGCTTTTGACCTGAAGGATATGAAACGTAACGATTAAACTTGGCATTGTAAGCCTTACGCAAAGCCGTTGCACGGATGCGCTTTATCTTATCTTGGCGACCTTTTCTAATTAACTGGTTTACTGTAGGCATTTGACGTTTACGGATTATAACACGGAATTAATCGATTCTGGCCCTGTCTGGCGAGGTTGGAATAAGGCGACCAATAATAACGTTTTCTTTAAGACCCAAAAGATTGTCGACTTTACCCTCGATTGCCGCATCTGTAAGAACTCTGGTTGTTTCTTGGAAGGAAGCTGCTGAAAGGAAGCTTTCGGTGTACAGAGCTGCTCTTGTTATGCCAAGAACCACCACTTGGGCTGTTGCAGGCTCGCCACCTTCTGCCAGAACCTTAGCGTTTTCTAGTTGGAACTTGTTTTTGTCGACAAGTTCACCTGGAAGCAAAACTGTGTCACCAGAACTTTCGATTCTGACCTTTTCACTCATTTTTCTGGAAATAACCTCGAAATGCTTATCGTTGATGGCAACACCCTGGCTTTCATAAACTTCTTGGCAGCCATCTATGATGTATTTTTGGGCTGGACGCAGACCCGAAATTGCCAAGACTTCTTTGATGTCTAAGTAACCTGCAGAAAGTGGAGTACCAGCGGCTACCAAATCCCCATCAGAAACGGTAAGTTCTGATGTTGGCGGGATGAAATATTCGCGTTCGACTGGCGGTTTAAGGTTGGTGCTTTTGATGGTTACGTTGTAGCCTTCTGCAGTTTCTTCGATTCCAACTTTACCAGCGATTTCGGAAATTTGTGCAGCGTATTTAGGAATTCTAGCTTCTAAAAGCTCTTCAACACGGGGAAGACCTTGTGTAATATCAAGACCAACGATACCACCAGTATGGAAAGTTCTCATGGTAAGCTGTGTTCCTGGTTCACCGATACTTTGGGCGGCAATAACACCAACTGGAGTACCGATATCTACCATACGACGGGTAACCAAATCGCGTCCGTAACAAAGAGCACATAAACCGTGCTTTGCTTCACAGGTCAAAACTGAACGAAGCAAAATCGATTCAATACCGCTAGCTTCTATTTCTAATGCATGTTGTTCGGTAATTTCTGCACCTGCTGGAACAATAACTTTTTTGCCTTTTGTTGCAATGACATCTGCTGCTGGTACTCTGCCTTGAATTCTTAGGATAAATGGGGCTTGGCGCTTGTCTTGTTTGCTAATTAACAATCCTTCTTTGGTACCACAATCTTCGATTCTAATGATCGCGTCGTGAGCAACGTCGACAAGACGACGAGTAAGATAGCCTGACTCTGCAGTTTTGATGGCACGGTCTGCCAAACCTTTTCGAGCACCACGGGCACTGGTAAAGTATTCAAAAACAGAAAGACCTTCACGGAAATTGGATTTGACCGGGAGCGGCACGATTTGACCGGAAGGATCGGTAACCAAACCACGAATAGCAGAAAGTTGTTTGATTTGTTCTGCTGTTGCACGAGAACCACCGGAATCTGAAATAATCTTGATAGAATTGTCTCTTGGAAGACTTTTCCAAGTAAGATCGGCCAGTTCGTTTGTAACTGATAACCAAACTTCTTGAGATAAACGTTTCTCTTCGTCTTTTGTAATCAAACCAAGTTTGAAATTCTTTTCGATCGCTTCGATTTCTTTTTCTGCTCTTTGGATAATTACAGGTTTATCGTCAACGATCATACAATCAAATACGGAAACCGAAAGACCAGAGAAGGTTGCACCTTCGAAACCAAGACCTTTTAGGCGGTCAATAAGGTCGACAACTTCTTCTTCTGTTAACTCGTCGATTGCTCTGTTGATCAAACGTTTAATGTAGGCGGCGCCCACAACTTCGTTTATGAAACGCATAGTTTCTGGGAGAAGTAGGTTGAACCTGACACGACCTGCAGTTGTTTCCATTATCTCGCCTTTGTAT
>JACPYZ010000096.1 GCA_016195765.1 Candidatus Curtissbacteria bacterium
CATTTCGCGGAGCGGTTTTTCGACAACGGCGACGAGTTTTGCAGAAGTGATGGAATCGGCGGATGCAAAAAGAGTAACCTGGTGGCCCATTTTGACTAGTTCTTCTGTCAGGTGATAAATGACTCTTTCGGTGCCCCCATATTTTTTAGCGGGAACCCTTTCGACTACTGGGGCAATTTGGGCAATTCTAAGTGGTCTTTTGGTCGGTTTCATGGAGGTTTTCAGCCTTGACGCAGAAGCTAATTTGCTTTAAACTGCCAGTACTTTACTAGTAGTTATGTTTCGACTATCTCAAAAAGCTGATTACGGTCTTATTCTCCTTTCTAATTTGGCGCATTCTAAAAAAATGGTTTCTGTTTCAGCAGTTGCCAAAAAGAACCAGATTTCTTCCAAGTTTTTGTCGCAAATTGCAACAGAACTTAAAAATGCTGGGCTCATTATTGCCCGTGAGGGCACAAAAGGTGGTTATAAACTTGCAAGAAAACCGAAAGAAATATTGTTAATAGATGTTTTGAAGCTTTTGGACGGTGAGCTTGTGGTTGGTGAATGTTTTGAAGACGACCACGAATGTCATTGTGGGGGAAAAGAAATGTGGCAGGATCTTAAAAAGCAATTAGAGGAGACGATCGGCAGCAAAACTGTGGCTGATTTGGTTGTGACATGATGGTCATTATTAATCGTGTATCGTTCATCGGGAAATATGAAGGAGCTAAACGAATCAAATGAAGTACTGGATACTAGTCACACACCCAAAGAATTTTGTACTTATGAAGGCGAAAAATATCGCGGCGATGAAGGCCAAACGAAAAAGCTTTGCGCTTGCGGTCGAGTCTGGGGACAAGGTGGCTTTTTATCTGACTAAGATTGGGAAATTTGGGGGAATCGCCGAGTTTGTCAGTGTCGCACGAGAAGAAAAGACAAAGATTTTTGAGGAAGAGAAACCGGGAGAAGTTCATCCTTGGAGATTTGATGTAAAGTTTGAGGCTAAATTGGATGAGAAAGACTACATACCAAGCGAGAATTTTAAGGATAAGTTGGTTTATTTGAAAAAGTGGCCGGCTAAGTATTGGAAATTAGGTTTTCAAGGAAATGTGCACGAAATTCCCAAAGAAGATTATGAAACTTTGAAGAAAGGAGTTAAATAATGAACGATTGTTGCTGTGGCGGAACTTGTACCTGCTCTGATTGTAAATGTTAAAAGTTAAAAATCTTAAAGCTTCTATTGATAATAAGGAAATTCTAAAAGGGGTTGACCTTATGGTTAAACCTGGGGAAGTTCATGTGTTGATGGGGCCGAATGGCAGTGGAAAATCTACTTTGGCACAGGTGATAGCTGGTCATCCAGCCTATAAAGTGGTTAGTGGTAAGTGTTCAGTGGATAGTCGAGAAATCACAAAATTGACTCCGGACAAAAGAGCAAAACTAGGCATATTTTTAGGGTTTCAGCATCCTGTTGAAGTTCCTGGCGTGAGTGTTTTTTCTTTTATGCGCAAGGCAAATAAAAATCCACAATCTAAAATCCAGAATTCAAAATCTATCAATATATTCCGAGACGAACTTAAAAAATACATGTCTGAGTTGAAATTACCGGAGGATTTTTTGAGAAGAGCCTTAAATGAAGGATTTTCCGGGGGAGAAAAGAAACGGAATGAAATATTGCAGATGATGACACTGAAGCCAAAATTAGTGATTTTGGATGAAATTGACTCAGGACTAGACGTTGATGGTCTTCAACTCGTGGCAACAGCAATTAAAACTTTTAAGAAAAATAATCCTAGATCCTCGTTTGTTCTTATCACGCATTACGCTCGCATTCTTAAATATCTGAAGGCAGATCACGTTCACGTCATGGTTGAAGGAAGGATTGTGGAATCTGGAACTGGAAGGTTGGCAACTAAGGTAGAAGAGAAAGGGTATCAGGTATGGCAAACGGTTTAGTTGTTGCTGACTACCGGTATGGTTTTTCGAAGCCTGAGAATTATGTTTTTAAGAGCAGAAGAGGCTTGAATGAAGACGTTGTTAAACAGATCTCCGGGTTCAAAAGTGAGCCTCAGTGGATGCTTGATTACCGCTTGCGAGCCCACGAGATTTTTTGGAAGAAGAAGATGCCTAGTTGGGGTGCCGATCTTTCCAAAATAAATTTTGACAATATTTTCTACTACATTAGACCAACTGATAAGCAAATGACCAAATGGTCGGATTTACCCAAAGACATTAAGGACACTTACGATGCAATTGGAATTCCTGAGGCTGAAAAGAAGTTTTTGGCTGGGGTAACAGCTCAATACGAAAGTGAATCGGTTTACCATTCTTTTCAAAAAAAATGGGAGGACATGGGGGTAATTTTTACAGACATGGACACGGCTTTAAAGAAGTATCCGGAGCTTGTAAAACAATACTTTGGGCGAAGTATTCCAGCTGCTGATAATAAGTTTGCTGCCCTTAATTCTGCCGTTTGGTCAGGTGGTTCTTTTATATATGTACCACCAGGGGTTTCTGTAGATATTCCACTTCAAGCTTATTTTCGAATTAATGCTGCCAATATGGGGCAGTTCGAAAGAACACTGATAATTGTGGATGAAGGTGCTTATGTACATTATTTGGAAGGTTGCACGGCGCCAACTTATACAACTGATTCGTTGCATGCGGCGGTTGTCGAGATTTTTGTTAAGAAGGGTGCAAGGTGCAGGTATACCACGATTCAGAATTGGTCTAGTAACGTTTACAACTTGGTAACAAAGAGGGCTTTTGTAGAAGAAGAGGGGATTATGGAATGGGTTGACGGTAATTTGGGAAGCCAAGTTACCATGAAATACCCGAGCTGTTATTTAGTGGGTAGAAAAGCACGGGGAGAGGTTCTTTCTTTGGCATTTGCAGGTGCTGGACAACATCAGGACGCTGGTGGAAAACTGATGTTTTTGGCGCCAGAAACCAGTGGGGAGATTATCAGCAAATCGGTAAGTGCTTTCGGTGGAAGGACCAGTTATCGCGGTTTGGTAAAGGTGATTAAAAATGCCAAAGGAGTGAAGTGCAATGTACGGTGCGATGCTCTGATTCTTGACGAACTTTCCAGGTCTGATACTTATCCTACTATGCAAGTTGATGAGGATGAAGTAATGATTGGCCATGAAGCTTCGGTTTCGCGAATTAACGCTGAGCAGCTCTTTTATCTGATGAGCAGAGGACTTTCGGAACTTGAAGCTACCTCTTTGATTGTTAATGGTTTTATCGAACCGATTGTGAAAGAGTTGCCACTTGAGTATGCGGTGGAACTTAATCGGCTTATTCAACTGAATATGGAAGGGAGCGTTGGATGATTACGGTTCGGAAAAATGAATTTAAGCGTTTAGCTTTTGAGCTTGACGCTAACAAAGTTGTTGAAGTTATGCTTGCTGGGGAAAACGCTTCCGTTGAAATTGTTGGTCTTGTTCTAGGAAAAGCGCAACAACAAAAAACCCTTGAGGCAAACATTGTTCATGCAGCTTTGAATACGAAATCGGATGTAAGAGTAAAAGGAGTTTTGAGAGGACAATCCAAATTTGATTTTCGGGGGAATGTAAAAATCGAAAAAGGGGCAAAAGGGAGCGATGCATATTTAAGATCAGACGTTTTGCTTTTTGACGATGCCAAAATGGGGGATGATACACCAGCATTAGAGATACTGGAACCAGATGTTAAGGCTGGTCACGCTGCGACAGTTGGCAAGGTGGATGAGAATATGATTTTTTATTTAATGAGTCGGGGTTTAACTAGAAACGAGTCTGAAAAGCTAATTATTGAGGGCTTTGTAGCCCCTGCCCGGGAGGTGATTTTAGATGGCAAAAGTTAAAGTTGCTAA
>JACPYZ010000097.1 GCA_016195765.1 Candidatus Curtissbacteria bacterium
ATCACTTTTTGGTTCTTCGCTGCCAGAACGAATCACATCTTCATTTTTAAAATCGCGCAGCACCATGGCAATTACATCGACTTCACGAATATGTGAAAGGAATTGATTACCCAAACCTTCGCCTTGAGCGGCACCTTTAACAAGCCCTGCAATATCGACAAAATTAACAGTCGCCCGAATTGTTTTAAAAGCCGGCGCCAGCCCTTCTGTTTTCTCCACCAAAAGCTTCAACTCATCGACTCTCTCATCCGGCACTTCCACCACCCCAACATTGGGTTCAATGGTCGTAAACGGATAATTGGCAGAAGCCGCAACCTGCTTTTTCAAAAGCGCATTAAAAAGTGTTGATTTTCCAACGTTAGGAAATCCAACAATTCCAACAGATAAATTCATAACGAGAATTTTAACAGAAATACAGAAGACTTAATGACCGGTAAAGTTTGGTTCTCTTTTTTAAATAAAGGCTTGTATCCCTTCGACCAAATCCTCACGCACGTTGCTCTCCTCGAGGTCTTATCACCCTTAAAACGGCCTATTATGCTTTTCCTTTGGTGAAGTCAAAGATCCAATTTGTTAATTTTTCGCGGTCAATCAACACGCAATCGTTAGATAAAGCCAACTTTTTTGCGTCTGGTTGAAAAAAACTGTTTGTAACAACCATGCTTTTGTTGCAATGATAATGGCGCATACCAGCAACTGCATCGGAAATTGCTCTACGGTCAACTCTATCTCGATGCCTTTTTACCTGAACAGCGAAAACATCCGCTCCCAACTTTGCGATTAAATCAACACCCAAATCTCCAGATCTCAAGGTCTTCTCAATTTTATATCCCTGAAATTTCAACAATTCAGCCACATAATCTTCAAACCTCACACCTTCCATCGAATCAACATCAGAAAGTCTTAACGCTCGAAGGCGCTTTTGTTGTCGCCCGGCAATGTAAAACAAAAATCCAACACTAAATACCCCCACCAACAGCCCGAATGAAACAAGAATAAGGATAAAGGAGTCGGAATTAATTATTGCCCCAAGAGGCAACACAGCAAGTGCAGCAAAAATCAAAAATAAGCCTACAACCCAAAAGATCGCGTTGTCTTTTGGGGGTCTCCTATACCTACGGTAATTTGCCACAAACAAATTATAAGTCAACTTGAGCTTATTACTTCAAAGCAACTTGTTGTTTTGTTCTGCCAAAAAGTTTTCGCAATTCCAGCTTCGCTTGTTCTAAAGTTGATCTTTGCCCGGAATCCAGTTTACCGCCTGCCCTGTTTATATAAAAGTTCAGCATGCTCATTGCAGATTGAAAAGAAGACGCCTTTTTACGGGAACTCGCCTCAGCTGATTTTTTCAGGGAGAGCGCGATTGCCTTAGGATTTTTTAAAGTAAAAACACCTTCTTGCAAATCCAGAGCATTACTGTTTTTTGTTACTTGTCCGGACCAATATCTATTCATGAAAAACCATTTGAGGATACATTTTCAAAATAAAAGCGTGAAACAAAAAACGTAATAATTAAGTGAGACTGTCAGTTTGTTTTAACTACCCAACAACTTCGAAACCGGAGTTTATTTTAGGTAAGACATTAAAAAACGATTAAACCCTAGGTGAGACATATTTTTTATCAGCAGATTCTTGTATTGACCTAAACTTTAGCCAAAAAGCAAAGCTTCTCCATTGCAATCTGTACTCACCTCTAGAATCACCTTTTTTTAAAATCGCACCTTTTTCCTTAAGAGTTTTTATTCCCTGATCTAGAGACCCTGCCTTTCCCCTAAATGCTTTCTTTATCTCTTCTCTTGAAACCCACCTGTTACCCTTTTCCGCCATAATCACTAATATTTCCCTCGAAAATTTAGGACATTGTTGATAAATATTTTGATAATAACGATCACCAATTCTATCCAGGGCACCCTTTTCACCAAAAAATCCACTATCGATATCTTTATTTGACAAAATATCGTCAGTATTGACATCAAACGATGATGCACAAATCTGCTGAACAAAATGAGGATATCCTTCTGAATACTCGAAGATCTTACTAACTGCCTCTTGTTCAAACCTTAACTTTTTTGACTCTCCGGAAATCTCAGTATTACTTATGTGAATACCAGCACTAATTACTTCTTCAACCTCCTCCTTTGACAAAGGGCGCAGTTCATAATCATCGAAAAGCCTTAAAGATGAAGGGTGGCTATCTACTAAAACTTGGCGAAGTTCAGGTAGACCAGATAATATAATTAACAATTTATTAGTTTTCATTGAAGGTAGAGCTTCTGTTAAATTTTTTAGAAAAGCGCCTAGATTCAAATCAGATGATGCCTTATCAGCTTCGTCTATCATTATTACCAGTCCGTCCTTTCCTCTAATCAAACCTAAATCGGTTGAAGCTTTGATTGTTACTGCGTCTATCGTTTCAGATAGTGAGTGCGTGAGTTCACTTATTATTTGGGTTGTAGACTTTTGAGAAATCTCTTCCTTAATGCTAACGCCACCCATAGGCGTTTTCAAATCTAACCTTTTAGCAAATGACCAAATTTTATTTATGTATTCTAGGGCTTTACTTTCGCCATCAAGTGCCTTTTTAACTTCTTCACTTATCTTAAATGCCAAATCAGAGAGAGTCATATTGTCCATCAAACTAAAACGAACTGTAATAAAATCGAAACCTGTTCTATCATTGGGAATCTCCCCTCTTGCTACTGCTTCTGCAAAAAGCATCAGAGATGTTTTACCTATGCCTCGCTCACCTATTAAAAGAATATGTGTAGGATTGCCGTTTTTGGTTTGAAATAAAGCCCTATCAATACTTTTAATTTCAGCATTTCGTCCACTGAACATGCCAGGGTGTACAGGATTGTTAGGAACGAAGGGGTTAACTCTTCTCATATGGATAAACATAGCAAGTTTACCAAAACCGAAAAAAACAAGAAACTCTAGCCTTTGGCCCTCGTG
>JACPYZ010000094.1 GCA_016195765.1 Candidatus Curtissbacteria bacterium
AGAGCCCCGCCAAAGTCTTCGTTGGGGTATTTTTCCATGTAAGTTACAATTCCGCCAAATAATTGGTAAACATCTGCAAAACCATGCTTTACCAAGAAGCCGCTCGCCTTTTCGCAGCGTACCCCGCCAGTACAAACTGTCACTACTGTTTCGTCTTTCAAATGTTCCAGTTTGGGCAAAACTTTGGGAAGATCACGAAAATTGGAAAGCCCCGGCAAAACGGAATTTTCAAAAGCTCCAACCTCTTGTTCGTAATCGTTGCGCATATCAACAATGTAAAACTGCTTTTTTGCAGCAATCCACTGGTGTAATTGTTCGGCAGTTAAGTATTTACCTGTGGTTTCGTTTGGGTTAACATCCCAACTCATTAAATGCCCACTGACAATTTCGTCACGTACTTTTACGGAAAGTTTGACAAATGCACTACCTGTTCCCTGACTCAACTTAAAATGAGTTTTTTGAAATGTTTCATCTTTTTTCATCGTCTCAATATATTTTTCTATATCTACCTTTTTGCCTTCGACTGTACCGTTAATCCCTTCTTTGGCTACAATAATGCGTCCTTTGAGGTCAAGCCTTTCGCAAAGTTCTTTTTGCGCGTACATGAGAGCCGCCGGATCTTCGATTTGAACGTATTTGTAATATAAAAGCACAGAAAACATGGCCATATTATCGCCTGCGCAGCAGAAAATTTCCACCGCGACAAACCAGAATCAAAGCAAGATCGACAAAAACAATTCGCAAGAGAACATCAACTCCCAAGCGGAAAATACCAGAAGCCTGGTTGGTAGTATTTTCAAACGTTGAAGGATTCGGCAACCTAATGCCCAAAAAGTATAAAACAATAATAAGAATTAAAACCGCGACCCCAAGTTCGAGCGCACCTTCCATATCGCGACGACTAGAAAACATTCCATTACCAACCTGAAACACAATGTAGTAAAAAATTACGTGGATCCACCAATCTGGCGAAGTTGCAGCAAATCTTTGATACAAACCCCTTCCCAGTTCTAAACTTAAAGACCTGGAAAGCAAAAAGATAAAAACCAGTAAACCTAAAAACCCAAAAAGTAACACCATATTTCTATCTTACCAGCTCTTGTTATGCGTGTTACCATACCATGGAGCATGGTTAAAAAGTTCTTCGTGAGCCTCGCTGTTATTGCACTTATCCTCACCGTTCTTTTTGTAAAATTCGAAGGTAAAAAAGAAGCAGAAATTATCTCACCCCTTGGTAAAAATAGCCCGCCCAAAACGTTTGCCCAAAAAGTTGCCAGCGTATTTGAAAACAAATCAAAACTACAAACCCAACTTGAAAACTTCGTTCGCGCCCAAGACGGAACGTATGGCGTATATGTCAAAGATTTAAACACTCAAGAGACTGTGCAAATTAATAGCAAAATAACCTTTGGTTCGGCTAGCCTATATAAACTGTGGGTACTAGCAGAAGCATACAACCAAATAAAAAGCGGCCAAATTAAAAAAGATGAAACGATTAGCACAACCAGAGGTGATCTTTATCAAAAGTTTGAACTTGATATAGGCGAAGAAAACAAAGACGAAGAAATTTCGGATTCGCTAGACGACGCAACCATGCAAATGATCACGGTCTCTGACAATGACTCCGCGCTTTTGGTCTCTGACCGGCTCGGTCTTGAAAACATCTCTAAATTTATGAAACTCAATGGCTTTAAAAATTCCAACCTTGAGGGCGACCCGCAAACAACCGCAGAAGATATCGGCTTATTTTTCGAAAAACTCTACAAGGGAGAAATTGTCGATCGCGATTCAAGCACCCAAATGATGGAAATTTTAAAATCTCAAAGGTTGAACGACAGACTACCTAAATATTTGCCAGAAGAAATTACGGTTGCACACAAAACAGGAGAACTGGATACTTTTAAACACGATACGGGCATAATATTTGGCCAAGACCCTTACATTGTTGCGGTCTTAACAGACACCCAAGACCCACAAACCGCCGCAGAAAACATTGCCGAAATTGCCAAAGAAACCTTCAACTACTTTGAAAATAAACCACCAAGCAAGAAAAATTAACCCCAAAATGCCTATTTTGGAAGTCGTTTTAAAACCTTATCTTTTTCAAAGGTATTGAGTTTGGTTTTGGAAACAGCATCTTTCATGGTCGCAATTGTTTGGTCATATGTTACAAGGTCAACCGGAAAAGGTGTGGCATCTTTACCCCCGTGGGCAAAGCTATAGCGAGCCGGATCTTGATAAGAAGGTTGGGCACCATAAATGACTTCTGCAACCAAAGAAAGAGCCCGCACGGTTTTTGGACCAACCCCTTCCGTTGCCAAAAAGTTTTCGTAACTTTTAGGTTTTTTTTCAGAAAGACGCGCCAAAATTTTCTTAAGATAACGATTTTCGGAAAAATCTTCGGCTTCTACTGGGTGATGTTTAAATTCCCCATGATCAAGTTCCAGAAGCGTTAGATTCTCACCGTACTGATCTTGCAAATCTACCATGCGACTAAGCCTTGAAGCATGCTTGGCAAGAATCTTAAAGTCACGCATAACGGAGCTGTAGTTGCTGGCAAGATCTATCGAAATCGCCTGATTCTTTCCACTTAAATGCGCACTCATATCCAACACATCTTCTACCTTTGCTTGTGAGGCGATTGCCGTATGCGGTTCGTCTACAAAATTTAAATTTTCGTTTTTGGCCTGGTCATTGACCCGATCGTGCCAATGATACCGACGTGCCGATTGCGCTTGGGTATTCATGCCTTGTTGCACCACTGTCCATGCACCATTTTTAGAAAAGAAAAAAGCGTGATGATAAATTTGGAATCCGTCTTGAACCAAGCTGCTATCAACTTTTGCAGATAGCTTAGAGTTGTAAACTAATTGATCTACTTCAGGAGCTGGCAAACTTAACCTTTGACCCCAGGTTGTAATTTCTTCTGGCGTTTTGCGAGAAGTTTTGCCTTTACCGCCACAAATAAAAATGCCTAAGTCTTTTTCTTGGCCCCTTATGGATTCTTTAAGTGCAGCAGTCAATATGGTCGTAAGACCCGAAGCGTTCCAATCAAATGCCAAAACCGTTCCTAGAGCCTGAAACCAGACAGGATTTGCAATTCTTTTAACAAATTCGTCTGGGCCGTATTCATCGACCAAAACCTGCGTCATCTCACGCCCAAGCTTAACCATCCTTTGAAATAACCAAGGCGGACATTTACCGTAATCTAGTGTGAAAGTTGCAACCCCTCTTTGCATGGCAGTGTCTACATTTTACCACAGAAAATTCGGGTTATATTTGGCTAGTTTAAGCGGAGACCAACTCTTCTTTAGCAAATAACCATTTCCTTGTTAAGGATATTCTATTTTCTCTTTCGCGAGCACCGACCAGTGTACAAGCAAAAGTTTCCACAAGTGCCTCATTTAACAAATCTAGCCTGTCACTTGCCCTTTGTCTTGAAGCCGAATTTCCAAAGTTGACGACTGCCGTTGCATTATCAATCGACCCTATGAGCAAAACTTCTACGTTATGAAGTTCTTCTTGCTTCAGTTGAACTAAAAGTTCGTCCATATGATTGTCGCGGCCCACGGCAATATCAGAAAGACAATCCTGAACCCAAATGTCAAAACGATTACTCAAAGCCCTAATTGACGCTTCCCCAACGCCCACGTCTATCCCATTGTTAACTTTAATCAATGATCTTTTAAGCTCCGTCACAATCGTGCCACAAGCTCTAAAGGATAAAGAGTGCAGTTCACCTGTTGTTATCTCTTGAAAATTGATAATTTTGGCTTCTTGATTCATTCCCATTAAAAAAAACAGGCGCTGACGCGCATGCCGTGTTTCATATTTTACCAGCAAATTATTCAAACTACTAAACTGAACCTAAAACGCTTTAATGACCAACTACCTGCATAACTAACCCCAATTCTTTTACTCGCAGCTATTTTAAAGTTATTTTCCGAAGCTGATTGTTCAAACCATAGCCCTGTCGTCTTTTCTGCCGGTTTTCCGTAAAAAGTTTTGTCGATCCCAAAAAACTTGGTTAATCTTCCCGGCCCAGATATCCCTTCAACACCTCTTATAAGAATAGCCCCAGGCTCATCGACCTTTCCTGCCACAATATTCAACATCCAATGCACTCCATAGTTAAAATAAACATAAAAGACGCCGGCGCTGCCCCACATCACTTGGTTTCTTTTGGTGATTCCAAACCTGGCATGCGAGGCTAGATCTTCTGGCCCTAGATAGGCTTCTACCTCAGTAATCATTCTGGCTATTTGCCCACTGGAACCCTCTTTAACCAAGTATTTTCCGACAAGTTCCTGGGCAACGATTAATGTTGGTCTAGCAAAAAAGCCCTTTTTTAGAATTTTCATTGGTTCCCATAATACAAGATACTTGACACCTGAAACTCTTCTGATATACTTTGATCCACTATGGACCTCTCCCAATTCAAAGTCCGCTCGTTTATTATCGGCATCATTGCCCTCGGAGTTTTAGTAATCATTATTTCTTTTGCCATAAACCAAATTTTCAAGGCATTTGTGAAGCCAGCTGCCGAAAAGCCTGTTGCAATTGCCAGCACAACACCTTACCCAACTAATTATCCAGGAGCAACAGCAACACCAACAATTGGCGCAACACCTCGCCCAGGCCAAAGCCCCACCCCCGCACCTACGCCTACCCCAGCCGCATCGGCAACACCTGCGGCCGGCACCACCAAAGGTGGCATTGCTATGAATCCAACTACAGGATCTGACGATATTGAAGTTAAAAACCCGGGGATCTCGATTGACAATGTACAATCTGGAGACAAGGTAAATAGTCCGCTAAACGTAAATGGCCGAGCAAACGTTTCTAATTCTAAAGTTGTCGTAGAAGTGCTTAATAATGCCGGTAACGTAGTTGCCAGCAACCAAGTTACAGGCTGTGTTGGTTACGACGCTTGCCCTTTTACAACAACCTTGAGCTTTGAAAAGAATACAAGCGGCGGCTGGTTGCACGCTTATAACCCAAGCGATAACGGTGACCGTCTTTACGAAGTTCGCATCCCCATCGACTTTTAAGCCCTTCTTGACACTTGATACCTGACATTTGATACTCTTAAGTCATGCTGATCATCCTAGTAAATTGGTTACTTTCCGCCCTCACTATTTTGGCTGTTTCACAATTTGTTCCAGGCTTTGTCGTTGACACCTTCACGACGGCGCTTTTGGTTGCACTAGTGCTTGGCATTTTAAATGCCTTGGTCAAGCCAATTTTGATAATCCTGACGCTTCCTATTAATATTATTACTCTTGGCTTATTCACCCTTGTTATAAATGCCTTTCTGCTAATTTTGACAACCTACTTTGTACACGGCTTCCAAATACAGGGTTTTGGTGCAGCGGTTGTTGCTGCCCTTTTGCTCTGGTTGATAAATACAATAATTAGCAGTGCAGCTTTCCCTATTAAAAGCTAACATAAATTCCAATTAGCTAACTAAAAAGAACTGCAGTAAAATAAAGGGTAATGGATCTAAATTCAAAGCCAATTGCCTTCGTAATTTTTGGCGCGACTGGAGATTTAGCAAAAAAGCGCATATTTCCGGCTCTTTTCAAACTTTACACTCAAAATCTTTTACCTACTCAAATTAAAGTAATATGTGCAGCGCGAACTGTATATACAAGTGAAAGCTTCCAGGATTATGTCTACGAGAACCTCAAGATAGAAAATAGGGCGGCCTTTGACGATTTTGCAAAAACGATTGAATATTTACCTATCGATGTTGCCGAAGATAAAAACTTAAAAGATGTAACAGCCGCCATTTCCAAATTTGAAAAAGAAGTAGACGCCTGCCCACAAACAATTTATTACATGTCCATTGCGCCAGACATTTTCAGCAGCGCAATCGAAAATCTTGGCGCAGAAGGCCTGAATATTAGTTGCTCAGTTCACAACAGCAAGCCAAGAATTATTATTGAAAAACCGTTTGGCTCAAGCTTAGAATCGGCACTCACCCTTAAGCTTTTACTGGAAAAATATTTTGACGAAGAGCAAATCTACAGGATCGACCACTATTTGGGCAAAGAAACAGTCCAAAATATTTTTGCTTTTCGTTTTGGCAATGAGATTTTCGAACCAACTTGGAGCAACGAATACATAGATCACATTCAAATTATCACTTCGGAAAGCATTGGTGTTGAAAAACGCGGAGAATTTTACGATCGCGCTGGGGCCCTGCGCGATATTACCCAAAACCATTTGTTGCAATTGCTTTCTATAATCACGATGGAAGAACCAAAAGGCTTTAACCCAAAAGACATTAACGAACGCAAACTGGCAGTTTTAAAAGATGTTAAGACCCTGAGCCCCGAAGAAGTTGCACAATCAACCGTGCGCGGACAATACGAAGGCTACCTACAAGAAGAGAAAATTAACCCGAAATCGCAAACCGAAACATATGCCTTGGTAAAACTAGAAGTTGATAACCCCCGCTGGCGCGGCGTGCCAATTTACATGCGTACTGGCAAAAAACTAATGGGCAAAGTTACTTCGATTATCGTGCAGTTTAAAGACACTAGACACAAACTCTTTGGCGATCTTGATATGAAACCGACACCCAACCATATTATTTTGCAGATTCAACCCAATGAAGGCATTGGAATTCGGCTTGTCGCCAAAAAACCGGGCCTAGAAACAACCATAGAACCAGTAGACATGGAATTCTGCTATAAAAACACTTTTGACGAACCCCAACCAGAAGCTTACGAAAGGTTAATTATGGATGTTGTACAAGGTGACCAAAGTTTGTTTATTTCGCAAGAAGTAATTGAACAATGCTGGCGCATCATTGACCCCATCAAAGATGCTTGGTCTAGTAACAAAGTACCACTAGCAACCTACAAACCAGGGACCTGGGGGCCCACAGAAGCAGACGAACTTTTAAAACATGACAAGCGAGATTGGCTTACGCCATTTTTGACAATCTGCAAGATCTAAACTAAAATTCCCCAAATGACCGAACGCACATTTAAGCAAGGCGACAATTGGAGCAAGCTCGTACAAACAAGTAGCGAGCAGCGAGCTGCCATTGCAAGTTTGCACCAAAGTACCGCTGTAGTATTAGCAGTGATCGCTGCAGTTGGCTTACCTCTTTATGCCGCATTTTCCAGCGAAAGATTCCGCAGACAAATAAAAAATCTTGTACCCAAGGCAAGAGGCCCAGAAGCACCTGGCCAACCTTCTGAATAAACTACTTTTTTTCGGAATTATGCCCGCCAAAAGCTTTGCGCTGGCCGGCAACGATTTTAGCAGCAACAGAATTTTGAATTTTCGGATCTTTTTCTGACTCTCCTCTAATCTCAAGCGACTTTTCTATAACTTCAAAAGGTAATTCCTTCTCCTTCGCCTTTTCTACTGCCCAAATAGTTTCTTCTGATGCGGTACCAATTACACCTTTTGTATTTTCCAGATTTGGGTCCGCTTCTAAAACTTCTACAGTTCTGTCCATCATAAACCCAGAAACTAAAGTATTTTTGGTGTAAAGCTTGGCCACTTTCAAAAGATCCAGTTCGTAGGGCGCAGCAGCCAGTAGTCCAAAACCTTCGCCGATTGATTCCATTACCCCATATTCAATGGCGTTGTGAACCATTTTTACAAAATGCCCGGCGCCACCCTCACCTAAATACTGGTGTCCACCATTTGGTTTTGCAAGTGATTCCAAAAGTGGAATTATATTTTCGTAGGCAGTTTGACTACCACCAACCATGAGTGGGTAACCTTCGGAAAAAGCCACAAGCCCGCCAGAAACACCAATGCCCAAAAACTCAATGCCATCTTTTGTAAATTCTTCATAACTTTTTTGGGTATCCGTGAATTTTGAGTTTCCTCCGTCGACAACTATATCCCCTTTTACAACATGCTTTTTAATTTCCGCCAGAATATTTTCTGTCGGTTCACCAGCAGTTAGCATTGACCAAACAACCTTTGCACCGGGTTCTTCGCTTGCCGCTTTCTTGACCAAATCTTCTACACTGCTTGCCACTTCTAGTTTCCAATCCGGTTTAGCTTCCGCAACCAAAGCATCTACTTTATCTTTTGACCTATTCCAAACCACAACCTCGTGACCTTCTGCAAGAAGCTTCATCACCATCCGTGAACCCATTTTTCCGAGACCTACGAATCCTAATTTCATATCTTAATTATAGTTTAATATCGGTTATCAGATAAGCCGGTATCTTGGATTTTCTGTAAAAAATCGCCGGGTATTTTTGCATATCATTTTGATCTTTATCAAGCAACAATTCTAGTGCCTCTTTTTTATCTTTCCCGAACATCATAATTACAAATGCACTGCATTTTCCCAAAGCTTTTAACGTTAAAGTAACCCTTTGGGGATATTTATCTTCAATAACTTCTGAAACAACCAAGTCTGCCGATTTACCGGCTTCGCTATATGGAAAAATACCGGCTGTATGAATATTGCCCCCAATCCCCATAACACCCACTCTTTTTTTAAACCTTTTAAAAAGATCGGTTATTTCCCTTTCGTAGTCTGCTGCCGTTTGTGTAGGCTTTTTACCTTTAAGCAGCTTATGGGTTTCGATACAATATTCATCTGCCCAATTTTTGATCCCTGCTTTTTTTAAAAGCAGTTCGTTGCTATTTTCGTGAAACGGCGAACCATATCTTTCGTCAACTATCGCCAGTGCCCCTGGAATAATATCGCCAGGTTTAACAATTATCTTTTGATAATCCGGAGTTGTGCCACCCGAAAGCAAAAGCAAGGTTTTAGGGTCAATCAGTTTTTTAAGAAATTCGTGTGCTTTAACTTGTCCTGCGTCTTTAGTGGCAACTTTAACAAGTTTGATCATTTCTTAACTTTCCACTTTGTGCCTTCTGGGGTATCTTCTATTTCTAGACCCATTCCTGCTAAATCCTCTCTGGCTTTATCTGATTCTTCGAACTTCCCTTCTTTTCTAAGCAATTCTCTTTTTTTGATCAACTCTTGTGCTCCCACGGGAAGTGGCACCATTTCAACCTTATCTAGTTCAAGCCCTAAGATTTGATCGAACTTTAAAATGGTTGCATACTTTGAATCGTGAGCCAAATCCGACTTAAGCAGTGACCAAAGTGCAGCAATTGCTCGCGGCATATTCAAATCGTCCCCTACAGCGTTTGAAAATTCTCTAAAATGATCTGCATTTACTTCTCCCACACCATCTTCTTTACTCGAAGCTACCAAATCACGAATATTGTCAAGCGCGCTTTGGACGGCTTCTAAGCTTTCCCAGGTAAAGTTGAGTTTTGATCTGTAGTGTGCCGTCATAAACAGATAGCGCAACGCTAGAGGATCAAAACCCTTCGCGACAATATCTGAAAGTTTATAAAAGTTATTTAAGCTCTTACTCATTTTTTCTCCGTCCACTAGCAAGTGTTCACCTTCTACCCAATAGTTCACAAATTTAGCGCCAGTTGCCGCTTCTGCTTGGGCGATTTCGTTTTCGTGATGCGGAAAAAGAAGATCTATACCGCCACAGTGAATATCAAAATGTTCCCCGAGTTTGTCTATGCTCATCGCCGAACATTCGATATGCCAACCTGGTCTGCCGCGACCAAATGGCGCCTCCCAACTTGGTTCACCTGGTTTCTCGAACTTCCAAAGCGCAAAATCGCTCCATGCCTCTTTGTCGTACAAATCATCGTTCACCCTTGCGCCTTTTTTAAGATTGCCCTTCGAAAGTCCTGACAACTTTCCGTAATCTGGAAACTTTTCCACAGAAAAGTAGATCCCATCTTCTGCCTTGTAGGCAGCACCCTTTTTTAGGAGCCGTTCTATAAGCTCGATCATTTGGGCAATATATTCGGTTGCTCTTGTATAAAAATCAGCAGGTAGTATATTTAGCTTACCAAGGTCTTCACGAAACGCTTCTTCGTACTTTTGGGTAAGCTTGGTAAATTCGACATTTTGTTCTTTTGCTCTTTTGATTATTTTGTCGTCAATGTCTGTAAAATTCATAACATGAACAACATTGTGCTCATTAAATTGCAAAACGCGCTTTAAAATATCTTCAAAAACATAAGTTCTCCAATTGCCAATATGCACAAAGTCGTAAACAGTAGGACCACAAGTGTACAAACCAACTTGGTTTGGTTCGATTGGTTCAAAGTTTTCTACCTTATGTGCAAGATGGTTATAAATTCTCATGGAGAAATTCTAGCACGCAAAGCTATTCCGCGCCCATATTCTTCACTTCTGCGTTGGCCTTGGTTTGAGCGATTTGTACATCCATCGACTGTTTCTTTTCTTGTTTTTTAACTTCTTTATTCTGCTGCTCTACCTGTTTTTGTTGTTCCTGAACATATTGACCTTCTTGTTTACTTCTTTGTTCGTGTTCTTTGTATATTTGCTTGATTCGCGCTTTAACTTCTGCTTGGCTTGCTTGGCTAAATTGCTTATCTTTAGTCTGCATTTCTTCCAGATCTTTTCCGCTCACCTGTCCAAGAGCAGAAGCCCCAAAAGCTTTTAATTCATCCCAAAAACCGTGATGTTCAGCTGGTGCCGCAGTATTGTCTGCAGCGGGCGTACTACCGGTTACCTGTCCCGCGATTGAGCCCCCAAAGCCGCCGAGTTGTTCCATAGCGTCTTGGCTTTGAGAGGCACCAGCAGCGGCAGAATCGCTACCGGCAATTTGCGAAATTATAGATTTGCCAAAACCACCTAATTGTTTTGTGGCATCGGCACCAGTCTTTTTAGAAGCGTTGTCGTCTGACCCTGTCACCTGAGAAGTTACCGAACCACCTATTTTTTTAAGCTCTTCGCCAATTCCACCAAAAATACTATCGTCAGCCATGTATATTAATCGTAGCATGAAATAATCTTAAAAATCCTTGCGGCCTTCGAGCGCGCGGCGGAGCGTCACTTCGTCTGCATATTCGAGTTCTGCGCCAATTGGAATCCCACGCGCAATTCGAGTTGTCTTTATGCCTAGGGGCTTGGTCAGTCTTTGAATATACATCGCCGTTGCCTCGCCTTCCATGGAAGGATTAGTTGCCATGATTAGTTCTTTTACGGTTCCGTCTTTAAGCCTTGGCAAAAGTTCTGCAATTTTGAGTTCTTCTGGGCCGATATTTTCCAAGGGCGCGATGACTCCATGCAAAACATGATAAACACCATTAAAACTGCCGGATTTGTCGATTGCCCAAACATCGAGCGGGTCTTCTACAATACAGACGATAGTTTTGTCGCGATTTGGATCGTCACAAATCTCGCAAGGATCAGTTTCTGTAATATTTTGGCAAACAGAACAAATTTTGGTGTTAGTCTTTAAATCTCGGGCTGAATCTGAAAGCTGTTGGGCGAGATTGTCTGGAGCGTGCAAAAGGTAATATGTTAGGCGGGCTGCTGTCTTCGGACCAATTCCAGGCAAAGATTCAAATGCTTCGATTAAACTCGCAACGCTTTTTGGAACTTTCACTAAGTTAGAAGTATATCAATTTAGAGGATCAGTTGCCGCCGCCACCAAACATGCCCTTGAGGCCGTCCATACCAACCATGCCTTGCATTTTACGAGCAGCTTGTTTTTGGGATTCTTTAACCGCTTCGTTTACAGCTTCGACAACATCACTTTCACCACGGCCATTTATTAAAATTTCTATGAATCTTTGCGCCAAAGTAAGC
>JACPYZ010000091.1 GCA_016195765.1 Candidatus Curtissbacteria bacterium
ATCTGGATATAATTTTTACTCATGGGTGATTTTTGACAAAATATTTTTTGGCACTTCGGGTATTTTTCGGGTTGTAAAGTTTGTAAATATTCAATTTAAATTTTGCAATTTTTAATTAAACAATTTTCAAATGATATTTCTTAGTTGATATAATATCTAGACTTATGTCAGAAGTTCGCAACGTTATTATTCTTGGTTCTGGACCGGCAGGGTTAACAGCGGCCCTTTATACGTCTCGAGCC
Source organism: Candidatus Curtissbacteria bacterium (assembly GCA_016195765.1). Taxonomy (GTDB): domain Bacteria; phylum Patescibacteriota; class Microgenomatia; order Curtissbacterales; family GWA2-41-24; genus JACPYZ01. The sequence goes on from JACPYZ010000091.1 coordinate 243, forward strand.
GATTTAAAACCGCTGGTTATTGCTGGAATTACTTGGGGTGGACAATTAATGTTAACCACAGATGTTGAAAATTATCCGGGGTTTCCGGAAGGAATTCAGGGGCCAGATCTGATGGCAAACTTTCGAAAACAAGCAGAAAGATTTGGAGCAGAAATAATAAATGAAAATGTTACAAAAGTAGATTTTAAATCCACACCGTTTAAAGTTTGGGTAGGGGAAAAAGAATACCTGGCAAAGTCTATAATCGTGTCAACTGGGGCTGAAACTAATTGGTTGGGTTTACCAAGCGAACAAAAGTTGATTGGCAGAGGCGTTTCTAGCTGCGCACCGTGTGATGCCTTTTTCTTTAGGGGTAAAAAGGTAATTGTTGTTGGTGGTGGCGATAGTGCAATGGAGGAAGCGGGGGTTTTGTCTAAATTTGCAACCGAAGTGACGATTGTTCACAGACGTGACGAGTTTCGTGCAAGTAAGATTATGGCCGATCGCGCGAAAGAAAACCCTAAGATTTCGTTTAAGTTAAATAGCGAAGTTATAGATGTTTTGGGTGAGCAAAAAGTCGAAGGGGTAAGGTTGAAAGATACTAAAAGCGGGGAAGAGAGTGAAATATCTATCGATGGGATGTTCGTGGCGATTGGTCATAGCCCTCTAACTAAGATTTTCAAAGGAGAGCTGGATTTAGACCAAAAAGGATATGTTAAGAGATTACCGGAAAAGGATTCTTCGACTGGGATGTATACCTACAAAACAATGACTTCGTTAAACGGCATTTTTGTGGCTGGAGATGTTCATGATTACCACTACCAGCAGGCAGTAACTGCTGCCGGATATGGATGCCAAGCGGCGCTTGAAGTTGAACGTTGGCTGGAAGAGAACCACTGACAACTAACGTCAGGAAATGACTAGGTGAAGTAGGGCTGCTGCGGACCAGGCTTGTTCACGACAACTGACTTGGCCACTATTGCTTTTGTATTCTTCGTATCCAGATTCTGTCTTTATATATAGTTCGATTGGTGAACCGAAGTGCTTTATCGGCTTGAGTGTGGCGGTTTTAAGTTTTCTAGCTTCTTTGTGATAACCAAAATGGATAAGACCGTCTCTGATTAAGCCATTTAAAAACGGCCAGAAACTGCCGTTGTGGTAAGAATTTTGAGTTGGATTGAACGTGGCTGCTTTGCTGCTCATAGTGCGAATGCCTGCTGTTTTTTCAAAAAGATCAGGTTCGAACGCGCGCTCTACGACATCACAAATATATTTATTTTGAATAATCGATTCGATTTTACGGCCGTTTTTGTAACTTGCCCAAAGGCAAAGAAGGGGATTTGCAGTTACCGTTTGAATTTGGTTTTTGTTGCCATCTAAGGCTTGGGCGGCATAGAAATGAGAACCATCTTGAAAGATAAACATTTTGTTAAAAGCATGTTTTAGCTGGTTAGCGTGAGCAGTAAGCGAATCGGCAAAATCTTGATCCAGACCTTTAAATTCATCTGCCCAAAGTTTTAGGGCAAGCCAGCTGTAAGCTTGGGCTTCTACGGGGGCGATTGGATACTTAGGAAATTTGCCGTTGGGTTGAAGTAAAGATTCAACAGAATCGGTCCATGATTGAACTTTTAGGCCACCATGACGCCTTTCTGGATGAAAAGTGTATTCCACTAACTTGTCGCCATCTTGATCACCAAACTGAACAATCCACTTAAGACCAGCTGCTATTTGCAAGGCAACTGCTGTTAGAAAATCTTGGTCTTTGGTTATTTGGAAGTAACGGTGCATGGCAATTAGGCCAAGTGGCGTGGAATCGATTGAATCATAGTTGCGCATGGTTTTGTCTTTGTTCAAATACCAAGGTGGGCTCATGGTGCTTGTTAAATGTTCGTGTCTTTCTCTTCTAAACTCGTGTATAAACTTACCTGGTTCCTCGCCGTTTTCTAGATTTATTTCTTTACCTTGGAGAGAAGCAAGAGTTAGAAGAGTTTTTTTGGCAATTTCCAGAATTTTTTCATCGTGAGTTATTTCATAAGTATCGAGCAGCTTAAGTATGGTAATTGCGCTATCGCGACCAAAAATACAGCCATAAACTTCGTTGCGACCGGAAGCATAAATGCCTTCGTCGCCAACTAGTTCGAAAATGGACTTATATAAGGATTTTTTGAGTGACTTTGTGCTCATTGCAGGCTCCTTTTACCGTAGTATATCAACTCGAACAATTGATGTAAGGGGGCAGAAGACGTTTTTTAGAGGTTGGTGGTTGGTTGTGAGTGGTTAGTCAGAACTGCACTAGTTGGGAGGCTAGAGAATTGGGTCTGTTGTTTTGTACGGTTGAGAATTTGATAATATACGTCTTCGTAACCTTGGGCCATTTTTTGTGAGTTAAAGTTTTGTAGAGAATGGTTGCGGCAGTCAATTCTTTTTATTTTTTCGATATTTTTGACGGCATTTACCATTTCTTTCAGGTTCTCTACTACGTAACCTGTTTTGCCATTTTTGATAATTTCTGGAATAGAGCCATTATTAAAAGCAACTACCGGGCAGCCACAGGCCATGGCTTCTATCAAAGTTAAGCCAAAAGGCTCCTGCCAAGTAACAGGATGAAGGAAGCAAAGAGCGTGACTCATTAGGGTGTTTCTTTGTTTTTCGTTTACTTCACCTATCCACTTTAGAAGATGAGGGTATTTTTCGAGTCTGGGTTTGATGTATCTTTGGAAATATTTTTTGAGATGGGGAATCTTGTTGTCTAATTTGGCGGCTAAAATCAGCTTCCGATTGAGCTTAATTGCAGTATCCATTGCAAAGTGGACACCTTTATCTGGGTCGATTCGCCCTACATATAGAAGGTATCCTTGGTCGCGCGCGGAAAATGGATAACTTGCCATATCTAGGCCGTTATAAACAGTGCCAACGAAATTAAGATAAGGAACTTTTTGGCGTTGAGAATCGGAAATGCTGACTAAATAGGGTTTTGAAAGTGTGGCAAATAGATGAGTTATTTGATCATCGTACGGTCCGTGCCAGGTCATAAGGGTGGGAGTAGGGCAGACACTCGCAAC
>JACPYZ010000092.1 GCA_016195765.1 Candidatus Curtissbacteria bacterium
ACTTTTACTTTTTTGAATTTTTCTATTGCTTCTATTGCTTGTTGAATATATTCAAGACAATAAACTTCTAAACCAAGCTTTGCAAAATAAATAGCGTTTCTACCACGACCGGCACCGATGTCTACTAATATTTGGCCGGACTCTATTTTGTTTTTAATTTTGCTGCCAAAATAAACTGCTGCGCTTGATGGTTCTTGAACGGCAAGTGATGGAAGTGAATTTTTCAAAAGGTGTTCTTTTTGCCAAATTGCTTGTTGTTTGCGCATTAAATAAGACTTGTTATGACGATTAACCTTTTGGAGCTAGTCCCAGGCGGAACACAAGACATTAAAGTTAGGTTATGTCCGTTTGGTGAAAGTGGCAATAGGACGGAAGTATCCTTCGGATCTACAACTTTGCTGTACTGAACAATATAGTGATAAGTCTTATTGTCCACGGTCGCTGTTACATCATCGCCAATTTCGAGATCTGAAAGATTAGTAAAAATGGCACGATAATTTTTGACATCTGCAAATTGCGGCAGGACAGAATGTCCAGTTATAAAACTATTTCCAACTTCACCCGGAATTGCAGTGCCGGGAAAATGACCTAGGTGATTGTCAAACTTAGTTGTATCAACAACGACTTGGGCATTGTCGATTTTAAGCTTTGGAATAGACAGCGAGAAATCTTCTGGTCTGGTAAGGTTTGCTGACGATGTTGATGTTTTTGCGCTGCTGGTTGTTGTGAAATAGGAAAAGCCATCGGCATCTTGAACAACTTGGACGTTTTGTGAAAGCACTGTGGTTGCTGACAACACTTCGGCTTTGGGGACTGGGATGTTTTCTACTTTTGCACTTAATCTGGGCAAAATAGAAATTTGCCAAATGAAAAATGGAAGAATTGAAAAGATAATAGCACCAAGGCCTACAGAAATTATGCCGATGTAAAAATATCTTTCGGTTTTTGGGTTTTTAGGTTTTTTGGGCGGGGCTTTAACATAAACTGCCAATGCCATCTTTTAGGTTGTTTCTATTTTAAAAGTTATCTTATTTTTATCTCTGGGAACAGATTCCATAAAGGGAATGTTTGGTTTAAAGTTAAATTGAACATCTGCAATATCGCCCAAACCTTTTATGATCACCCGAGCATCTTTGACGCTACGGCCGCCGATTTGCTCTTTTAGTTTTTCTTGATCTATTTTTGGAACAAGACCGGCGTCGAAGCTTCCACTTATTGTAAGTGTATCTTTGTCTCTCTTTATTTTAATATCTTTAATACTTATTGTCTCGGGTAAGGCCTCTTGGTTTTGGCTTTGCTTTTGATTAATAAACTTCGCAAGATAAGTTTTTAGATCGTTTTCGTTAAAAGCGATTCCCTGAAAGTCGATTGCCATATTGAGGTTTACAAGCGATGCTTCTTCATCTATTTTTTGTCGTATTCTTTTTTAGTAACCTTAACGACTTTACTTTCGTCGTAAATTTTTAGACCCCCGCTTTTGGATTCCAGATCTTGCTTTGCTTTTTCTATCAAAGAATCGGTTAGGGATTTTTCTAGCTTTGCAACATCGTCTTTTGAAACTACTGTTATTTGCTTTTGATCACCGCCAGTAAAAGTTGTGTTTGTTTTTGCCGAATAATAAAATTCATCAAAACCCACAATTGATAAATCTTGCCCTGATGAGATGTTGTAAGCAGGTCCAACATCTTTGGCGGTGGCACCCACGGTTACTTCGCCGGGGGGATGAGCAGAACCAGTAGCTGCTTTAACTTCGTTATCGATTGTAAACTTTAGACCGTCTTTGGTTATCAGTTCGGTACCACTGGGAAAAGTTTTTTCTTCTTTTACCCAATTTTGAATTGTCACCTGGCCTTTGGCGTTTGTACCAGTTTTTTTAGAACCTGTAGCTACCGCCTTTTGGCTATTTTGGGCACTGCCTACAACAATTTGACCGGGAATTTCGCCTTTTTCAATATCACCACTTGAACCTGTTACAACCTTGGCTGAAAACTGCTCACTTTGAGTTTTAGCATTGGCTTTTATAACAACTTGTGCGGCTGTTAAAGTCTGCCCGGCAACAATCGTGCCAACAATTGCTAGCAAAATAATGACACCTGCTGCTATTGCAATTTTTTTTAAAGAAAACTTAAAACTTGGGATAAGTTTTGGCAGCGAAAAACTTGGAATTAATTTTCTGGAAGGTTTGGGAGCCGGTCTGTGTTGGGGCATTTGCAGATTATCGCTTTGGCCAATTTCGACTGCATAATTATGCGGGTCCAGTGGTTCTTGATAAACAGGTTCAACTTTTGGCTCTGGCGGAGGAGGTGGCAGAGGAATTTCAGCCTCTTCTTGCATTTTTAAAACATCTTCGCCTTCTATAAAACCTGTGATTGCAGGAACCGCTTCCGTTTCTGAGTCTTTTTTAATTTCTTGAGGCTTTTGGTTTTTAAGTTGCGGGTCTCGACCTAAAATATCAGCAGCTTGCGCGAACGCAACAGACTTTGCCAGAAGTTCGTTTGAAAAAATATCTATTCTCGGAGGATGTACAAATAACTCTTCTAGTTTTGCGCCTTCTAATTTTTGTGCAACCTGTTGTGGATCTTGGCCAAAAATAATAATTTTTGCGGGCAAGTTATCGTTTTCTTGTTTCAAGTCATTAACTAATTTGATAATTTTATGGGTCGTTACTTCTCCGCTTGCAGTTTTGGTGGCAATAACCTCGTTATTTTTAACCAAATGGACTTCTGTAAAATCATTAAAGTTTCCAATAAGTAGCGCTTGCGGTGTTATGGATTCCTCCGCTTTAAGAAGATGATTTATAGCAATTGCAATTGTGACAAATGCTTGGGCTTCGAGTTCTAAATCGTTTGTTAAGTTTTTGAGCATTTGCGCAGCTGAATCTTTGATTTTGCCATTTTCGAACCACGAGGAAGACAATCCAAAAACCACTTTGTTTACGTCTGTACTGCTTTTTTCTGCGGCTTTATCTATTGCAACAGCGGCTTCGTGAACAATTGTCTCTGGGCTGCCAAAATTCCTTTCGGCCGTTGCAATGACGTTCACTTCATCGTTTGAAAAATTCCAAATAGTTGCAATTACCGTTGTTGGAGTAATAGTTAGTGCTAAGTAGTCTTCGTGAGTGTCTTGCTTCTTTTCGAAGGGATTTTTAAGTTTAAACAGCGGCATTTGGGCATCTTTGATTATACCTCGGAAAGCGTAGAGTTAGAACTATTGCGCCGAGGCTGTGGCGGATTTTGCGGAACTTGTTGATTGCGGCAGAGACGGTAGAGTATCGAAGCCATTGCCAGTTCTAATTGGCGGCGGAGAAGGTTCTGTTACTGCCGTGTTGTCGCTCGTTGTTATTTTTGTGGTTGGACTAGAATTCTTATTTAAGACGAAAAACCAAACTAAGCCACCAATTGCGCCCAGAAGAACCAGAACCCCTAGAATAATTGCAACGAGCCTGAGTTTTTTTAAAATAGAACTACCCCCTATTTGATGTGCGGCAGTTGGCGGTGGAGGTGTATAAGGGGTTGGATCTGGCTGCTGGCTCGTTGATGTTGGCGGAACAAATGGTGCGGGAGCAGCCATTGGTTCTGCTGGTACTTCACTAATTGGTTGAGCAAGGTTTGACATTGGAGGCGGAGGTGGTGGTACACCCATACTCGGTGCAGGTGGAGCAAAAGGCATTGGTTCTGGTTGCGGTGGTGGTGGACTTGCCTCTTGCCCCGCAACTACGTATTGCCCTGGTTGGATTGGACTTGTGGGGTCTGCTGTTTGTGGCAATGGCGCCCCTGCTAAGGGATCGTTTGGATCGATTATTGTTGCTGCAATTCCTGGTGATAGATTTGGAACTTCGCTAGGTTGTGGTGGTAGTCCTGATGGTGGCAGCGGACTAATCGGTTCTGTTGTAACCGGACCTGTAGGATTATTTGGATCGTTAGGATTCCCTGGGGGAGCAGTTGGATCCATCTCTATTCGATTGTAGCATAAATACGCCTAACGCCTGCTCCTGCTGATTCTTCTTTTAAGATCTTAAAATGGCCCAAATCCTTAGTATTTTCTGCATGAGGACCACCACAAAATTCTTTAGAATATGCATCTTCAATTTTATCGCCAGCGCCTATGTAATAGATATTTACTAAATCTCCATATTTATCATCAAACAACCCAATTGCGCCTACTTGGCTTGCGGCTGCTTTGGGCATAACTTCTTTGTGGACTTTAAGTGAATCATGGATTTTTTCGTTGACGATATCTTCCACTTTTTTAATCTGGTCTTCTGTCATTTTGGCATCATGGGTGAAATCGAAGCGCAATCTAACGTCTGTGATGTGAGAACCAGTTTGGTGAGCATGATTTCCTAAAACATCTCGAAGGGCTTGATGCATTAGATGGGTTGCGGTATGAAGTTTGGCGGCTTTGTCTGACTGAACAGCAAGACCACCTTTGGTTTTTTCACCTGCTTGGCGGGATAAATCTTGATGCTTTTTGAACATTTCTTCAAAGCCTTTTACATCTACTTGTTTTTCTTTTTCGACAGCAAGCTCGATTGTGAGTTCAATTGGGAAACCATAGTTTTGGTAAAGATCGAAAGCATCATGGCCAGAAATATCGCCAGCGATTTTTTCGAATTGATGAATTCCGGCTGCAAGCGCTCTTTTAAATTTCTGCTCTTCTTTTTGCAGGGAATCGATGATCGCATCTTGAGATTCAACTAGATTTGGATAAAAGTCGCCATAGGTTTTGACTACAATTTTTGTTAGATCGCCAAGAAAATCGGCATCGATTTTAAGTAGCGAAGCATGACGAATAGCTCGGCGAATTAACCGGCGAAGAATATAACCCCGCTCGAGATTCGAAGGAATGACGCCATCTGAGACTAAAAATACAGAGGAGCGGATGTGATCTGCTACAATTCGCGCCGATCTTACTTCATATGTGTTTGCAAGATCTTCTATTTTTTTCATGAGAGGTGCAAAAACATCGGTTTCGTAAGCAGTTGGGGCTTTTTGTAAAAACCTTAAGATGCGTTCGAGACCCATTCCGGTATCGACGTTTCTTTGTGAAAGTTCTTTATAAGAACCATCTGCTTGCTTGTCATAAGCCATAAAAACGTCGTTCCAAATTTCTACGAACCTTTGATTGTTATTATCGGGATCTTCACCATTTTTTGGTCCGCCGACCGTGTCGTAAAACATTTCGGTATCTGGACCGCATGGGCCGGTTGGACCAACAGGCCCCCACCAGTTATTGCCTTTGCCAAATTTGAAAATATGATCTTCGGCAACACCCATTTTTCTCCAAATATCAAAAGATTCTTGGTCAAAAGGGGCGTCGCTGTCGCCGGCAAAAACAGAAACGTAAATGCGACTGGCGTCTAGTTTTAGAATGTTTACTAAAAATTCATAAGACCAAGAAATAGCTTCTTCTTTCCAGTAATCTCCGAGAGACCAGTTGCCAAGCATTTCAAAAAAAGTATTGTGGGTTTCATCGCCGACTTCATCGATATCGACCGTGCGCATGCATTTTTGAACATTGACCAAGCGTTTGCCACCCGGATGGGGTTGGCCCATTAGATACGGTACAAGCGGATGCATGCCAGCGGTTGTAAATAGAACGCGCTGAGTACCTGCTAGTTCAACATCTTCTTTTGGCACCAGAGAAGCAGAAGGAATTACTGTGTGTCCCAACTTTTGGAAAAATTTAAGATACCTCTGGCGAAGTTCTTTAGATTTCATAGTGGAGAAATTATATCAGACCGAGAGTTAAGACTCTGCGACGTGGTGATGTGCGTGAGCGCCGCGGCGGAAGAAGAACTTGCGACCCTTTTTCTGAACAGCCGCAATATGTTCTGGGACACTTGTTAGCGTTTCGACGTAGTTTTCTGCTGCTTCTTCAATTTTTTCTGATGCCTCGGCTATTTTTTCTTCAACGATTTCTTTTTTATCTTCTATTTTATTTTGGGCACCGTCGATATCTTGGGCAATTTTCTCTAGCCACTTTTGACCATCTTCTAAAAGTTGGTCTTTAAGTTTTTTGCCGTTTTCTGTATTGAGAAGATAAACTGCGGCTGCACCAATCACGAGGCCTGCAAGAAGTGCGGAAAGATTAGTATTTTGATTATCGTTCATTTTTTTGAATCCTCTTTTTTGTGTTGCTTTAAAAGGTGTGCCAGACCAGCCCCTGCTGTTAAGGCACTAACAAGATTGGTTGCCGAAGTGATTGGATTTTTGACTTGACCTACTAAGTTATCTGCGTCGTCGAAAAGTTTGTTTACTTTAATAAGAGTTTTACGAACGTCTTTAAGAACAAAAAATGCTTGGCACCCAAGAAGCACAAGAAAAACGGTAAGGACGACAATTACAGAAAGAAGAACGGTTTGTGTTATATCCATGGCAGCTTTTGAAATAAGAGAAAAGAGGGGCAGGAAAAGCCCTTTTTCAGTTAAGTGTTATAGATATACTTCAACCATTATTGTTTGTCAATTAGGAGGATAAACGAACAATTCTTGTAACTTTAGATTTTGGTGCTAATTTTTTAGCCGCGATTATTTCGATTAT
>JACPYZ010000098.1 GCA_016195765.1 Candidatus Curtissbacteria bacterium
CGGTAATTTAAAGCTGATTATTTTATTGCTCGCAATCTCGTCTGTTGCGATTTTTCTGCCAATTTGCTCAAGAACCGCGTTCCGGTCTAGTTCTTGTCCGTCGATTGCGGGACTAAATTGTGCAATTCGACCATTTTCAAATTTTAGAGTCGCATCAACCTTTTGCTGATCTATGCTTTTGGCAATGCCTATCAAAAATTCATTAGCTTTATCGTGGTTGAGCAGTATCTGCGCCTCACTCTTTTCAGTGTCCGCAACTTGTAAATCCTCGATAGTATAGCCAGTACCAAACTTAAGAGCAGTCACATATCCTCCAGAAGTATTGGGTAAATCAACAACTATTAAGTTTTGGATATCTTGCCATTTGAGGTTCCAGCTATCAAATCCATAGTTAAACACGAAGGTTTGTTGTGCAAGCTTTGCCAGTTTATCTTTTACTTTAACAAGCTGTGCAGAAGTAATTCTAGGCGAATCTGGTACTAAACTTACTTGAATTTTAGCACCGTCAATTCTACTGAGATTTTCTTTAAGTTGTGCAACCAAACGGCTTTTATCAATAACTATTCCCTCTTTTTCTTGTGTAATCTCCAAACCATTTATTCCCTCTACAATTGCTGCATTTGTTGCTTTTGTTTCGTAAGCCGAAAATTTGTTACCTAAAGCGTTTTGAAACTGGTTGTAATCAACAGAATACACAGCATTTATTTGAACTTCGCCAAAAAATGCTCTAGGCAGCCTCAAGAAATCACCAAGGCTCACAAACCTGTTACGGTTAATCGCATCAAGCGTCGCGCTTTTATCAAATCGAATGCCTAAATCAGAAATCGGTACATCAACTTCTTCCCCCTTTATTAAAAAGGTGGTATTCGAGCCTTGATAAGTGTCCATAACCTCAGCAAGCAGCGCCTCTGCTTGTGCAGAATTTCTTCCACCAAAATTAAAAACCCCTACTTTGGTTCCTGGCAAAATTTTCCCAAACCAAAGTAAATTGAATATTAGGTATAAGCCGAGGCAAATAGTAAAAACGACCAAAAAAACACGAACTTTGCCAAATTCCTTAATTATTTTTCTTGTTCGGCTCATATTATTGCCAAAATCTCAGGCCTGATTTCCAGGCCAAGTAGCGCTTGGCACTGCATATGATATCATGGAGAAAAGCGACCATTCATGCCCGGCTCAGCCATCACCAGATATGTTTCTTATATAAGGAAGTTATTCCTAGTTTCCGGCACCCTTCTGTTGGCAACTGCGCTTTCTGCGTGTTCTATTCTGCCCAGCAATAAAAATCAACAAATCACCCTTAAGTACTGGGGTATTTGGGAATCTTCAATTACCATGAATCAAGTGATTGCCGATTATAAAAAAATTAAACCTAATGTTGATATCGTTTACGAAAAACGTGCACCAGAACAATACAGAGAAAGTCTTCAAAGCCAAATCCAAGGCGGTAAAGGTCCGGATGTTTTCTTGTTTCATAACACGTGGACCGCTATGCTCAAAAATGAACTTGCACCTGCTCCACCCTCAATTGTTTCAGACAAGAATCTAAGCCAAGATTATTACCCCACCATATTTTTTGACATGAGAAATAGCAGTAAGAATGTTATAGGTCTACCAACTGGTGTAGATGGTCTGGCCTTATATTGGAACGAAGATATCTTCCGCTCGGCAGGCATTCCGGCTCCTCCAACCACCTGGCAAGAGCTTTCAAAAATAGCCGCTCAACTCACAGTTAAAGATTCAGCAGGAAATATAAAAACAGGTGGGATTGCTTTGGGAACAGCAAGTAACGTCGACCATTTTTCAGATATTTTGGGCCTCATGCTTTTTCAGAATGGGGGAGACCCAAAAAATCCCACAGACAAAGCCTCTGCAGATGCCCTGGAATACTACGCAAATTTTGCCAAAGGTCCAAACAAAGTTTGGGATGAAACATTGCCAGCCTCTACTGTTGCCTTTACAGGCGGCAATCTTGCCATGTATCTGGCCCCAAGCTGGCGTGCCATCGAAATCAAAAACGCCAACCCGCTGTTGAATTTTAAAGTTGCGCCTGCCCCACAGCTAGAAGGCGGCCAGGTGAACTGGGCCACCTATTGGGCAAGTGGAGTTTCTGCCAAAAGCCAGAATTCCAAAGAAGCGTGGGAATTTGTTAAATATTTAAACGAAGAGCAAACTTTAATTAAGCTTTACAACGAAGCTGCCAAAAGCCCAGGCCGCTTCTTTGGGGAACCATATCCCAGAAAAGCAATGGGGGATAAACTAGCAGCAGATCCAGTCATAGGTGCATATATTAGTGAAGCACCAACCATGCGTTCATTTCCAATGGCTTCTCGAACATTCGACAACGGCATTAACGATCAAATCATCAAAGCCTACGAAGATGCAGTCAACAGTGTTGCTGGTGGCACACCAGCAACAAGTGCCTTACAAACAGCCGCCAATGTTATAAAAGGCGTTATTGCCAAATATAGCGGCGCTCCTGCCCAATAGTATTTAATTCACATTATGACAACAAGCGAGTCGATATTGGCAACTCTTGCCTATCATGATATCTTTGACTATCCGCTAACCCCAGAAGAAATCTGGCTCTATCAGATAGAAAAAACAACAAGCCTAAAGGCCGTAAAAAAAGAATTATGGCTCCTGGCGAAATTTAAAAAAGTCCAAAACCAACACAATCTATATAGCCTTAAGAGTAGGGGAGCAATAATCAAAATGCGCCTAAGGCGTGAGAAATATTCAAAACTCAAACTTAAAAAGGCCAAGTTTTATGCAAATATCTTAAAAAGCATTCCCACCGTAAGTATGGTAGGAATAACCGGGGCTCTGGCCATGCAAAACAGCGACCAAAAAGACGATATCGATCTTTTGGTTGTCACCAGCAAAAACTCTCTTTGGTCAACTAGGTTATTTGTAAATATTCTGCTTTATCCGTACAGGCGAAAGCCGGACCAACCCCATACCAACAACAAAGCATGTCTTAACATTTTTCTCACTCAAAACAACCTTAAAGTAACGACTCAAAATTTGTATACAGCGCACGAAATAGCTCAAACCAAACCTATCTGGCAACGTGGAAACACTTATGCTAGCTTCATAAAAGCTAATTCTTGGGTAAAAAAGTATCTACCCAACTGGCAGCTGCAAATGGGGGACTCGCTCAAAACTTATCAACAAACAGAATTTAAAATTTTCCCGGAAAAAATTGCAAAAAAACTGCAACTTTCTTATATGAAAAAAAGAATAACCACTGAAAAAATAGGTGACAATCAATTATTTTTTCACCCGGCAGACACTGAATCATGGGTTCTACAAGAGTATCAAAAACGGTTAAAAAAGCTGCGGTAATTTCTGCGTTAAATATGCGGGAAATAATGCGGGAAATTGGTTTAAAGACCAAACTTGACAGTTTCAGCCACAATCTGAGAAAATAGTGGCGGGCCCGTAATAATGGGCGAGTCTCCCAGAGCACTTTGCGAAGGGGGATTTTTTCGTTTTCTAGGCTAAATCCCAAAATAAAATGGCAAGAACTAAAGTAATTTTTGTATCTGGCGGTGTCATTTCCGGAATCGGAAAGGGGATTGCCACCTCTTCTATCGCTCTTCTTCTTAAATCCCGTGGCTATTCAGTCACCATTATGAAAGCTGATCCATACTTAAATATAGATGCAGGCACCCTCAATCCAATCGAACATGGAGAGGTTTTTGTGCTAGACGATGGTATGGAATGCGATCAAGATCTTGGCAATTACGAAAGATATCTTGAACAAAGCCTCAACAAAACAAATTACATGACCACAGGCCAAGTCTTCAAATCGATAATAGACCGTGAACGTGCTCTGGGTTACGAAGGCAAAACCGTCGAGTTTTTCCAACATCCACCAGAAGAGATCATTCAAAGAATAGAAACTTGTGCCAAAACCAACAATGCCGAAATAGTGCTTTTCGAAGTTGGTGGCACAGTGGGGGAATATCAAAACCTTTTATTTCTAGAAGCTAACCGTCTAATGAAGCTTCACAATCCTCGTGATATTTTGCACGTCCATTTAACTTACCTCCCGATCCCAAGTGCCCTTGGAGAAATGAAGAGTAAACCCGCCCAAATGTCTATTCATCAGTTAGCCCAAGCGGGCATTCTTCCGGATTTTGTCTTAGCGCGTGCCCAAGTTGCCGTAGATGAAAGACGCAAGGAAAAAATTGCCATTGCTTGTGGCCTGCAACCAGAAGATATAATCTCGGCTCCAGACGTCGAAAGCATCTACCAAGTACCCCTTAATTTTGAAAACCAAAAATTTTCAGATAAAGTCCTAAAAAAACTTTTCGCCAAACCCCGTAAATCCGATCTTGCTGATTGGAAAGTTATGGTCAACGACACGCTAACCGCACCGGGTACCGCCAAAATTGCCATGGTCGGTAAATATTTCTCAACTGGCGATTTCACTTTGTCAGATGCCTATCTATCTGTTATTGAATCTATTCGCCATGCTGCTTCGCGCCATGGAATTAAACCTAAGTTAACTTGGATCGATAGCGCCAAAATTGAAGAAGAAGGCGTTAAAATGCTCGCCGGCTACGATGGTATCGTTGTGCCCGGTGGTTATGGTTCACGCGCCGTCGAAGGTATTGTTCAAGCTATAAAGTTTGCTCGCGAAAATAAAATTCCATATTTCGGTCTTTGCTACGGTATGCAGCAAGCAGCAATCGAATTTGCTAGAAACGTTCTGGGTTACCGTGACGCCAACACTACAGAAATCGATCCTAAAACCAAACATCCAGTTATCGATGTCATGAAGGGCCAAAAGGATTTGGTCAAATACCATAACCTTGGTGGTACCCAACGTTTGGGTGCTTGGGAATGGAAGGGTAAGCCAGGCACAAAGTTTGCCAAAGCTTACGGCAGGACAAGCGGCAGTGAACGCCACCGTCATAGGTATGAATTTAACAATAAATACAAAGAAGAATTCGAAAAATCTGGCATGATTATTGCCGCAACCACTAAAGATGGGGCGCTAGTTGAGGCAGTAGAACTTAAAGACCACCCATTTTTTATAGGTACTCAGTATCATCCCGAACTTAAATCTCGTCCCATGCATCCACACCCACTTTATATGGCCTTCATGGAAGCAGTTGTTAAAACCAGGTGAGCAGGATTATCTCGAACGCTAAGTTAAAAAGATATTCAAGAGAACACTTATATTACGAAATCTCTATGTTTATATCGGCGTACAAACAATTAGTGATTATGATGCAAAATTCAGGCCAATGGTTTGACAGGATGGCAAGAATTGAGGCTTTAGTGAACCATGGAAGAATTCTTACTTATTTTTTGTTCCCATCAAAATTACCTCCTCGGCCAGATGACGTGACTGCTCGAGATTTTTTTAACAATCCAGCGGAATGGGACAAAATCCAACCAAAATATTCTGTTAGAACAAAAAATTTAAAGGATAGAGCAGATAAAGAATTATCGCACCTGACTCTAAAAAGAATTTTTGGTACACCTAAGAAAAAAGCATATGTTGCCGAACAATTCAATGACATCATTGAAGGCTTAAAAATACTTGCAGATAATGCTTCTGAAGAAAAATTACATACAGAAGTATTTAAATTGATTAAAAGCTCAACTTAAAATGCCTGAATCTAACATCCCCATAGAACTTCAAGCCTATGCTGCCAAAAAGAAAGAAGCTGTCCAAGAAGCAAAACCTCTCGAGTTTCCACCAGAAATTATCGAAAAATTAGATGCAGAAACTCTTAAGCATGGCCGGAACGAATGTTGTGGTTTTGTTGTCCAAGTAGGTGGCAAGATGGAAGTTGTTTCCATTAAAAATTCTTTGGCAGACCAAGACGGTAATCGTGCCCACATTGCCTACGTTATGGACTAAGACGAAGTCATGAAACTTCACAATCGGCTAGAA
>JACPYZ010000099.1 GCA_016195765.1 Candidatus Curtissbacteria bacterium
GCAACAACGTCAACTTGCTCAACACGAACTTGCCTTGCAATTTTTGGTTGCAAAATACCATAAGGTCCCGGTTCTAAATTGTCCCAAGCAACAAACTGGCAAAAACTATAATTTTGTTTATTTGATCCAAAACAGGGAACGCAAATGTCTGCGCCGCTTTCGATAAAATCGTCAATCAATTGTTTTGTATCAACCTCGTTTTTGATCGGTAAATAAAAGGCAATCATGCGTGCGTTTTCCAACTCTTCCAAATCTTTGAATTGCGCGCAAATCTTTTGGCTTTTTTGCAAAACTTGCTCGCTACTAAGCTCCAATCGTTTTTCTAAATACTCAGTTCGAATATCGTTTTTATTGTACATACAAATTCAATTTTTGCCGATTGCAAAAACGTGATCAACTCAATAACATATTACAATGCTGGCAACAATTTGGCCTCACGCAAGTTACTTTCTTAAAGACTTTTCACCCTACATAGTCCTATTAGTATCCTCTTTTTTAATTCTTGTTTTTGGTAGCTATAAAATTTACAAATCTAACTTTTCCGAAAGGAAGAAAAAGATCTTTTTATCTCTTATATTCACTCTGTTTATTTTTGTTCTCGTCTTCAGTTGCTTCGAAGCTTACTTCCGTTACCGCTACGATGAATCAGACGGTTTAGGGTTTTTAAAGGTGAGCCAAAAATGGCACCAAAGACACGTTCAAATTAATGGGGATTATTTTAGAGATAGAGAATTTGAAGCTAGTAAAAAAGAGGGGGTTTATAGAATTGGTGTTATCGGGGATTCTCTGGCAGAAGGTGATGGCATTAAAAATGTCCAGAATCGCTTCTCGAACCTTCTAGAAAAAAAGTTAAACGAAGCAGGGTATAGAACAGAAGTTTATAACATTTCAAGAGCAGGTTACGATACAGAAGGTGAGATCGTTATTTATAACAAATACAAATACTTAAACTTCGATCTTATTGTTTGGGAGTATTTTATAAACGACATTCAACCCCAAGAAGCTTCGACAGGCACTCCAATTATGGTCAAAAACAGCAGAAGGGCAAAAATAGTAGATTTTATTTCGGATAAATCCTTTTTTCTGGACTATTTGTACTGGCGCTTTTCAAGTGTTTACGACAAAACAATTAATGCACTAAGAAATGCTGATATAGAACAGTACAAAAACCAACAAAGGCTCGCTCAGCACACTCAAGAAATCACAAATTTTATTAGTAGCCTCAAAGCAGACAATAAAAAGATTGTGGTGATTATGTTCCCCTCAATCCAATTGCTAAGCCAAAGTTACCCAACATTTATAAACGATATAATGCACAAGATTTTTGCAGACAACCAGGTGAATGTTATAGATCTATATGATTCCCTTAAGGACAAAGACCCCAAAAGTCTAAGAGCTAGCAAATTTGACACTCATCCAAACGAAAGCGTGCACAAACTTGCCAGCGAAAAATTATTCGAGGAAGTAAAAAAGCAAATTCAGCAATAATTCACTTATTTTTTGCGTTTACCACCACTAAGGAGGGTGGGAACGATATATTCAACTACTGCCCATTGAGCGAGCGTTGCAACAACTGCAAATATGGCAACAAATAAATTGCCAGATATTCCGACGCCAGTTATTCTTTCAAGTTTTTTAATAATCCAAATGCCGACAAAGTTAGCTATAAAATAAAAAACCGCGAATAGTCTTTTATCCTTAACCTTGACCCCTGCTTTTTTAACAAGAGGTTCAACTGCATATACAGCGAGTGTGAGTAAAAATCCTGCAATTACAGTTGCCATAGGCAAAACAACACGATCGTTACCAAGAACGACACCGCCGGCAATCATTTGGGCAAAAATAACAAATAGTAAACTATTAACAACCCAGATGCTTAAAAAAGTAACAGTTTTATTATTATTTTCCATTTTTCCACCTCCTTTTCATAAGGTCTAAATCCATTCTAGCACCATTTCAAATAGCGACGAGAATAGCCGGCAAACGAGCAATTACCGGTATTGTTTGTTTGACTGGAGGCTCACATTCATGTAAAGTGTACGTATGGCCTCTCAAGAGCAAGTGTTTGATAAACTCAAAACCTGTCTTGACCCAGAGCTCGGAATCAACATTGTAGATTTAGGTTTGATATACGCAGTAAATATCGAAGATTCCCACGTTGGTATTCTGATGACCTTAACAACTCCCGGTTGCCCGCTCGATTCTTACTTTGTAAAAGACATTACAGAAAAGTTAAAAACCATAAAAGGCATAACCGATGTTTCTGTGGAACTAACATTTGAACCATCCTGGTCGCCTTCTAAAATGTCCGAAGAGTCCAAAGACATTATTGGTTTTGTAAACTAAATTTTGCTCTTTACTTTCGGATTTTCTTCGGGATATAATCACACCTGCTAAGCCTTTTTTTGACCCCTTGACATGGGGTGTATCTAGTGTCTAATCTGGAGTTAGACCACAATATATTGTGCTTTTGGCAAAAAATGAATTTTTCAGACTGCGATGCCAAAAGTAAATTTTCAAATAAAAGGGCAGCAAAATAAGCAGGGCTTGTTTATGCAAAATAAGGTGAAGGGAAAGCAAAGTGATTTGTCCGTTCTGTAGTTACGAATTGACACGTGTTGTCGATAAACGCGAAAGCCCAAACGGCAAATCGACAAGGAGAAGACGTGAGTGCCAAAAGTGTTCACGACGCTTCACAACTTTTGAGCGGGTCGAAACTTTAGATCTTTTAGTCGTCAAAAAAGACGGTAAAAGAGAAGCTTTCGATAGGCTTAAAATTCGTAGCGGAATTGTAAAAGCCTGCGAAAAGCGACCAGTTAGTTCCGAGCAAATCGAAAAGATCTTGGACGAAATAGAAGCAGATGTTAGGAAAGAAGCAGCAGACGAGATATCGAGTAAGAAGATGGGGGAGCTGGTAACACAAAAATTAAAGAAGCTTGACGAAGTCGCTTATATTCGTTTCGCAAGTGTCTACAGGCAATTTGCAGACATCAACGATTTCGAAAAAGAACTTTCAAAGCTATCAAATAAATACAAGAAAAAAAGATAAATTTTTCTTGAAATAAAAAAATGCAATTAAACAATAAAACATTCAAAGTAGATTTAAGAACAGAAAAAAGGGAAAAAGCCAGAAAAATTGGCAGAGCTATCCCTAAAAGCCCAAAAGATTTAATCGAACCTCAGCTTTCCGAAAACGCAGCTTATATTGCCAAAACTCGTTACGCGTTCCGTAACGAAAAAGGCGAGTCAATCGAAACGCCAAGAGATATGTTTTGGAGAATTGCCTACTATATTGGTGCGGCAGACAATATTTACCACGACAAAAAAGCTCATCTAAAAACAGCAGGCGATTTTTATCAAATCATGGCTACGCAAAAGTTTATTCCCAACACGCCAACTCTTGTTAATTCTGGCAAAACTGGCCAGTCTCTTTCTGCCTGTTTTGTACTTCCAGTTGAAGATGATCTAGAGAGCATTTTGGGCACAATGCGCAACATGGCCATGATTCACAAAATGGGCGGCGGCACGGGCTTTTCTTTTTCAAGATTAAGGCCCAAAGACGACATTATTGGTACAAGCAAAGGTAAAACTACTGGTCCCGTTGCTTTCTTGCAGGCTTACAACGACGTTACATCTCAAATTCGCCAGGGAGGCGTTCGTAGGGGAGCTAACATGGGCATTCTGCACTACACTCACCCAGACATTTTGCGCTTTGCGGTCCATAAAGTAGATGAATTTTCTCTAACCAACTTCAATATTTCAATGACGGTCGATGAAGACTTTATGCATCAGGTCAAAAAAGACGAAAGCTTCGCAACAGAAGAAGTAGATTTTGACCCGATTGTCGAAGAAGTTAAAGAGGCATACACAATACGCGACTTAGATCTTAAAAACGTTAGGGTAGAAGAAGCAGTCAGCAAGCTTTACGATCTCTGCCGCGCAACGCAAGAGGGCGAAGGCTACGCCTTAGTAAATCCAAGAACCGGAAAAACAGGAGAAAAGTTAAACGCCAAAAGAGTTTTTGATCTAATAACCAAACTTGCCTGGCAGTATGGCGACCCCGGCATGATCTTAATCGATCGAGTCAACAAATCACGGGCAAATCCTACGCCTCAAATTGGTTTAATCGAGGCAACTAATCCTTGCGCCGAACAACCACTTCTTCCTTATGATGCTTGTACCTTAGGTTCAATTAATCTTTCAAAATTTGTTACAGACAAAAAAGAAATCGATTGGGATGCAATGAAAAAAGTAATCCACACTGCAATTCATTTTCTAGACAATGTTTTGGACATGAATGAATATCCTGTTCAGGAAATTGCCGAAATGACCATCCTGATTCGCCGCGTAGGGCTAGGTGTCATGGGTTGGGCCGATATGCTTGTCAAAATGGGTATTGGCTACGATACCAAAGAAGCCTTTGATCTGGGAGAAAAAGTTATGCAATTTGTGCAAAAAGAATCAGATAATGCAAGTGTTGACCTTGCCAAGATTCGCGGCGTATTTCCAGCCTTTAAAGGTTCTATTTACGACCGTCCAGGTGGCATCAAACCCAGAAATGGCGCCAGAACAACTATTGCCCCAACCGGAACAATATCTTTACTTGCCGATTGTTCTTCGGGAATAGAACCTCATTTTGCCTTAACTTATGCAAAAAATACTATAGAAGGCAAAAGACTCTTTAACACCAACCCATACTTCATGGCCGCGTTGAAAGACAGAGGCTTAGATTCCGAAGATATCTTAGCTAAAATTCAGGAAAACCGCGGTTCAATCCAAAACATGGACGAAATGCCTGAAGATCTCAGAAGCTCGTTTGTAGTAGCTGGGGACATTTCTCCTCTAAACCACGTTAGAATGGCAGCCGTATTGGCTTAGCTACGAGTTGGGCTGCAACATGATCACAATCTACCGGGACGGTTCCAGGGTCAAGCAAGTTCTCGAAGTTAAAAAAGGTAAATCATATTACGATCAGCTTGCTGGTAAAAAATTCGACCCGGAAAGCAGCCAAGAAATTCCGGCTCTTCCCCTCAAGAGAAGAACACCGCAAGAAGCCTGGGGTATGCGTGTTCGCAGAAAAGCAGACGTAGGTTGGGTTTATACCTCTGTTTTTAGAGATGTCGACAACGCGCCAGTAGAAGTTTTCATCAATATCGGTAAAACTGGCGGTTATGTTGCAGGCGCAGCCGAAGTCACTGGTCGCTTAGCTTCACGCGCCCTTAAATATGGTGCTAGTCTCGAAGAAATTGCCTCAGACCTTATCGGTATTTCTTGCGGCACACCCTATGGCTTTGGCCCAGAAAGCGTTCTTTCGGCCTTTGATGCAGTCGGTAAATCTTTAGTGGAAATTGCTAGGGCAAAACAACTTCAACTCCCAATGACCGAAGAAATGGCAGCAACAAACGAAGAAATCACCACCCTCCAGATTCCAAACCCAATGCCAGCACCCCTGGTGACACTTAGCAACGGTCACACGAACGGCCATACAAATGGTCACAGCAATGGGCACACCAATGGTAATAGTAACGGACAATTAACCGTAAGTTCATCAATCAACTTGCCACAAACGGTGACAGAAGGTGCTATTGCTAAAAATCAGCTAAGTTTGCACGACGAAGACAAAATGTTAGAAACAAAATTCACATCATGCCCAGATTGCGGCAGCCCACTGGTTTATTCTGAAGGTTGCCGAAAATGTATCAACGAGACTTGCGGTTGGAGCAAGTGTAGCTAGCAATTTAAAAATTTAAAGTCAAAAGTTCCGAAACCTGTGTAATTCAGGGCTATGCCGTAACTGTAAAGTCAGATCGCAGGCTTTTGATTGAAAACTAATCCTTCGAGCAAAGGGGACTAACAGTAAACACTGCTTCTCTCGCCGAGAAGCTTTTTTCGTTTCTTGACCCAATGCCGTGGAATCAAAATGAAAAAAGCAATCGAAAACTACAAATATTTGTTAATAAAAATTTCCATGCATAAGTTTTGCATAACATTTGCAGTGGCAGCCTGCTTGTTAACGGGCTCATTTGTTTCATCTCAAGTAAGCGCGCAAACTATCAAAGATTTTGAATCGAGCCGAAAGCCTGTCGTACAGGTATTAGGCACACAAAATTTCCAGTCACCAAGTCCCTCACCTTCAATATTGCCAAAAGCGACGATACAAGCAAAAATTACACCTTCACCAACTCCACCCCCGACGCAAGCCCCAACCCCCACACCGCGCAGCTCGATAACACCACAACCACTTCCTGTTTCACCAAGCCAGGAAATGTCTCCAGTTCCCACGCTTTTCCCAACTCCATCACCATCCCCGACACCGACACCGACGCCAACCGAGGATTCAATAAACGTTTCAATTGCAGTTAATTACATAGGTGTAAGTGATAAACCCACGGATTTATATAAAATCAG
>JACPYZ010000100.1 GCA_016195765.1 Candidatus Curtissbacteria bacterium
AATTTTCTGTTTAAAACTTCCCAATTTGTGTCCCAGATCCATGAAACGTCTCGGCCATCTGCTAAATTGTCGTTTAGCAGCGTTAACAACTCGACGTTTTTTAAAGGTGAAATTGTGCGTATGACCTCGTTTGCACCGGCGGGGTTTTTAATAAGAAAAACCACAATGTTTTTGCCCTCGACAGTTAATTTTTGAAAACGTCCAAATGCTGCTTCAAAACTTTCTAGGTGTGATTTAATGGTTTCAGCATCTATTTCGAGATTATTTGCAGCAGCACTGGCTGCAAGGACATTGTAGACGTTATAAAGACCAGGCAATGAGTAGTGAACTGTTGACTGTTGATGGTTGACGGTTAGGCGCAATTTAGTCGATAGGTCTGGGTTAAATTCCAAACCAGAAGCACTAATTGTTGGTTCCTTTCTGCTGAATTGGCATTTATCGCATGACCAGTGACCCAAGTGAGAAGAATAGATCGGGTCGTACTTAAGTTTTGCACCGCAATTTAGACAAAACCTAACGTCTGCAACATTTTCAATTGTGGGCAAATTCAGTTTTTTCTCTTGAACACCAAAGTAAATCGGTTTACCACTAAATGATTTTGCCAGAAAGCTGACACTTGGATCGTCGGCATTTAAAATGAGCTTTGTGCCTGCTGGCAATGTGCTGATAGCCTTCGCCCACTTTTCGCGCACTGTTTCTACCTCGCCATATCTATCCAGTTGATCGCGAAACAGGTTTAAAAGCACCAAGGTTTTTGGTGAGGCTTGGGCAATTATTTGTGGCAGGGCTGCTTCATCCGCTTCCCAAATGGCGATGTTGCTATCTAGGTTTCCAGCCATGGACACATTCTTAATCAGCGTTGAGGCTATTCCCCTGAGCAAGTTTGAACCCTGACGGTTGTGTATTGGTTTACTTTTTGCAGAAACTAAACTTGCAAGAATTCTGGCTGTTGTCGTTTTACCATTTGTTCCGGCAATAACGATTGCTCCGCTTTTAATATTTTTGGAAAGTTTTTGAACCAAATTTGGATCGATTTTTAAAGCGTAAAGCCCTGGAGCTGCTGTGCCGCCCCCACCTTTTAGATTTATGAGTAAATTAATTGATTTGCCCACCAAAATAGCGGCAAATAAGCGTAAGTCCATGTAGAAATTATAGCGATTGGTAAACCTATTTACTATTTACGATTAACTATTTACCACCTAGAGGCTTTTGTAGATGGATTCCATTTTATTCAAATAGTCGTTTATTGCAATTGCCCATCCCCCACCATTTTCCACAGCGGGTGGGGCGTAAACCGGCATAATAAGATCTGGTGTATTTAAACCCTTGTCTATGTACTTTGTTTTAAGTGTTTTGCCTACTTTATCTATGGCTTCTTCCCAAGAACCCCAATGCGTGCGGCCATTTTCAAAACCCCAGGCGTTGTAGCTATCGCTTGGTGCTTTATTGCCGCCACCAGATTCTTTCATTGCAATTGCTGCAATCAGCCGGTAATCGATGCTGTATTTATCAGAAACTTCAACTATATAGGTGCTGTATTGCTCGAGAATCGTTTTATGTAAAAAGGTGGAAACCGCAAAAGGTCGCTTGTCGTAAATTTGTATGCCTAGAACTTGCCCTTCGACATTTCTAGTTTCTAGTTGTTCGGCTATTTTTGTACCAGGAACTGACGAAAAAGTTATTGGGTGACTATTGCTGTAAAAATAAAAAGAGGTGAAAAGTAAAAGGATTAAAGTTGCAGAAAACCAACAAAAAAGAAGAGCCAATTTCTTAGGCATGTTATAAGTTTTAATATCACATGTGGAAACTCAACTGTCAACACTATTGAGATGCTTTTCTAGTCTCTTTTAAAAATAGTGCTTCGTATTTTTTAACCATGGTGTCTATTGTGAAGTTTTCTTGAACATACTTACTACATTTTATTCTCATTGATCGGTAATCAATCGTACTCATTCTGTATATCCAGTTGACCGCGTCAATAAAACCTGCAACACCGGTTCTTTTAATTATCCAGTCACCTCTTATGTCGGTGTCGCTTGGATTGACCAGTAAGCCGTTTTCACCATCCTTAATTATTTCAGGCATAGAGCCTCTTGCGAACGCAACGACTGGCGTGCCACACGACATGCTCTCAATTGTTGTGAGACCAAAAGGCTCCTCCCACTGAATCGGGTTAAGATGCAGTTTGCTTCTTTGAAAATATTTTGGCGTTTTTGAATTTTCTACAAAACCAACAAGGTTAACTATTGCTGGGTCAACACGTTCTAATACTTGATCCCAAAAGAAAACAAATCGCTATCTACTCCGTTATAAATTGTATCGGCAAAATTCATATACTCGAAGCCAATTCTTTGTCTATCCGACAAGGAAACATATCTTTGAGCATTCGCGATTGTTCTTAGAATTTGCTCAGAAGTGCCATGAAGTGGTGAATGTAAAGTTGATATAGTTGGCACTTTTAATAATTGTGCGGCAGCTGCAGATTCTGTCAGATAACGAGAATGCACAGCGTCGAAAGCCCCTTTTCCTGCCATTTCATAGCATTTTGCAATCAGGGAGAGTTCGTGCTGCTTGTGGCCAGCAACACCTATTTCCGGATCCTCGTAGCTTGATTGTGATCCTACGGATTCTAGTTTTGCTTTGGTGTCTGTGTCGCCTGATGCAAATAGAGTGACGTCATGTCCTCTATTGGATAATCCATTTGCGATTTGCAGCATAACGTTTTCTGGTGAACCTGACCAACCCGGCGGGACGCTTCTTTCTGTTGGAGGTGCAGTAAGTACAGGTGATGATAAGACTGCTAGAGACATGACGCAATTCTACCAGTTTCGTGCCTGCGTGTCAAACTATAGGGTACTGTGCCGAGGGTCGGAGTCGAGCCGACATAACCCGTTTTTCAGACGGGCGCGTTAACCACCTCTGCCACCTCGGCGTACGTTAATTATTACAAAATTATAAGGGATTTGCGATTCGCTTTGGGCGAATCCGCATATTACTGCGCAGACTATTGTGATCGCTGTCACAATAGCGCTTCATAATATCGAACCAAGGCTCGATCCCATCACACACAATATTTCGCGTGTACGCGAAATATTGTGTGGGCGCTAAGGGATTCGAACCCCTGGCCTTCTCGGTGTAAACGAGACGCTCTAACCAGCTGAGCTAAGCGCCCAAATATCCTATAGTGCCGAGAACAGGACTTGAACCTGCACGCCTTGCGGCACACCCCCCTCAAGGATGCGTGTATACCAATTTCACCATCTCGGCTTGAGAGAACAATTGTGGGCAAGAGAGGATTCGAACCTCCAAGAGCTTGCGCCCACAGCGTTCTGAACACTGCGTGTCTACCATTTCACCACTTGCCCAAAATATAACTTGCCAATTTTAGCACAGCTTTTATTAAAAAAGTTAGGTATTCATACCCTTTCCTTACGAGTTTTTGCTTAACTTTTAGCACGCAATAGATAAGATTGCCTGAGTGTGAATGAAAGCATGTTTGACATTGGTATTTACGAACAAACAAGGAAAACGCAAATTTAGAGATGCGTAGTAGGCTATGGGAAAAAATAGCCGAACTTCTCCTTTAGGTAAACAGGATTCTGTCTGGATGGCAACAACCCGAAAGACAGATTTTCCTGTGCTTGGGCAAAAGCACAAATTTTTCGATGTAGTAGTTGTAGGTGGTGGCATAACGGGTATTACAACCGCGTTTTTGTTAAAGAGAGCCGGAAAAAGTGTTTGTATTGTCGAGGCGAGACGGATTATTACGGGTACTACTGGATTTACGACAGCGAAGCTAACTTCACTTCATGGACAAATTTATAAACATTTAGCTAGCGTATTTGGTAAAGAAAAAGCAAAACTTTACGGACAAGCTAATGAAGAAGGGCTTGCTTTGGTTGGTGAATTGATTGCGAAAAACAAGATCGATTGCGATTTTGTAAAATCTCCGGCATTTACATTTTGTGAAGATGAAGTCGAAATTCCCGAATTAGAAAAAGAATATAAAGTTGCAAAAAGTTTAGGATTGCCCGCTAAATTTATTACGAAAGGCTTGGCACTACCTGCGATTAAAGCAGCAGTTGAATTTGAAAACCAAGCTTTTTTTCATCCCAGAAAGTATTTGTTAAAAATGGCAAGCTTATTTAATTCTCCCAATACCCCCATTTTTGAAAAAACTCGAGCCTTGGATATTTCTGAGAGTCCAAGCGGTTGCTTGGTTAAGACAGATCACGGAAACATAGCTGCAGATTATGTCGTTGTTGCGACTCAGGCCCCTTTTTACGACCCGGCTTTTTATTATGCGAGGCAGGCACCAGAAAGGTCATATGTTTTGGCGCTAGAGACGAAAAATGTTGATTTGAACGGGATGTATTACCAGTCCGGTGAAAGCTATAACTCTTTTAGACCACATATAACTGGTAAGAAAAAGTACATCATCGTCGGGGGTCAAGCGCATAAGGTTGGGCAAGGTGAAGATATTCTCAAACGTTTTGGTAGCTTGGCTTTATATAGCAAAAAGAATTTTAGCTTTGATCGTATAAGTTATCATTGGGGAGCCCAGGATTTTTATACTGGCGACAGAGTTCCATTTATCGGTAAGATTTCCCCAAAGCATAAAAGAGTTTTTGTCGCCACCGGTTTCGGTGGTTGGGGTATGACAACAGGAACAGTTGCTGGCACAATAATTCGCGATTTGATTTTAAAGAGGAAAAATAAATATATAGAGCTATATGACCCTAACAGGGTGAAAGCTCAGGCATTACCTTTGATGATTAAAGAAGGTGTAGACACCACAAAACGATATGCGACAAGTTTTTTGAATCACAAAAAGATTGTTCCTTCAAAGTTAAAAAAAGGCCAGGCAGAAGTTGGTGTATATAAAAAGAGAAAAGTTGCAGCGTTCCGTGACAAAAGTGGAAAACTTGTAGTCCTTTCTGCAACTTGTACACATTTAGGCTGCACAGTTTCTTGGAATAATGCCGAAAAGAGTTGGGACTGTCCCTGCCACGGGTCTAGGTTTAGTGCTACTGGAGAGGTTTTAAATGCTCCAGCAATTTCCAAACTCGAAGCTGTGAAAGCTGCTTCGTGACTTTTTAAAAGAACTTTTTTCTGTTACAATTTTGCCTTGAGCGCGGGTGTAGTTTAGTGGTAAAACGTCCGCTTGCCAAGTGGAAGAGCGTGGGTTCGAGTCCCATCACCCGCTCACGTAGCTAAATCATTTATTGGGACGTAATTTTAGCTTCAAAAAGATTCGAGTTATCTTTGTTTAAAACTTGATTTTCAAATTACGTCAGAGTAGCATTGCGCAGTTATATGGCAGAAACATTTGTTCGTAGCGAAAATCTTCATTTATTTGCAGGTAAAAATGTTGTTATAACAGGTACAAGCCGTGGTATAGGAGCACGAGGAGCCCTTGCCTTTGCCGGAGTAGGTGCCGACGTTGTAGGAACATTTGCAAACCCCGACCCTAAAAGTTCGAAAAGACAGGATTGGACAGTTCGAGATAGTAAAATAATCAACCCTGATATGAATTTTACTTCTGTTCAAATGGATATTAGTAATCCTGAACACCGCAAGAAAATGATCGCAGAAGCGGTGGGAGGAGACATAGACCATCCCACAAAGAAAATAGACGTGTTAGTTTTAAATGCTGCGGGCGGACTGGAAGAAAATAGTGATGAGGATTGGGCAGATGAGATTAACTGCCATGCGCAGCTTGCACTTGTAGCAGAGGCACTTCCTTACATGGCCGAAGGGGCAAAAATAATTTATTTGCAGAGCTTATGGGCACATTACTTTGGTCAAACAATGCAGTTGGCTCTTTACGAATCAATAGCAAGGACAAAGCATATGGCAGAACAAAGCTTAAGATTTGCGATACCTGAGCTTGCCGCACATGGTGTAAAGGTAGGAATTATTGTGGGAGACGCAATTCAAAACACGAGCCAATACGCGGTGTTCAAAAGCATGCTGGGTGAGGAATTTACATCTATGGAGGAATCAATTGAGGGTGGTTTTCCTACAGCAGATACTGTGGGAGCAACAATGGTTGATATGGCTTTAACAAATTGGGAATCAGGGCACACTAAATATTTGGGAAGAAACCAATTAGAACCTTTTGACACAAAAATAATTGGTAGAAAGTTTAACAGAAGACAAATTGCGCAAAAACTACCAATGTATTCAGACGCAACCCTATTTGTTAACACATCTGAAATTACTGGTATGGATACAGGAACTGCTACTTATACTGTAAGGCCTCAAGAGTACCAAGATCATTTTGTGGGACCTTTTGAAGATATAAAGCTAGAGCCTTTGCATTATCTTACAGAAATCGCTGCTCAAGCTGCAGGACTGGTTGTGTCTGAAACCAGAATGGTTGGAGATGGCGCTCCATTGTATCGAAGTGTAGATGCGACAGTTGATGGAATGGTTTTTCCTGATGAAAAGCTCACAATAAAATCGAGAATCTCAAAAGCAGTATCAGGTGGTGTAATTTGTACCGCTGAAATATTTGGACAAGATGGAACAAAAGTGGCGACGTTTAAAAGGATAAAATTTGATATCTTGCCTACCAAAGAAATGGCTTGGAGATTATATAGAAGAGCTAGAGCCGCTCGGGGTATGGATTATCAATCAAGACAGAAAAGAATGCTTGAAGCTCAGCAAGCAGCTATTGAAGCTGGGGCACCCGGCGAAAACGAGCCAATGCAATTTATTTTTCCTGATTTTTAGGAATCTTTAAATGCTCTCAGCGTGGAGCTTAGGATTTGCTTTGGCCTTTGGGTCGTTTGGCAAAATAGATAACAACTCCAGTTATGGTCGTAAGGGCGATTACACCCAAAAGTATAAGGAGTATGTTGCGAATTTTTTCGCGATCCAATCCGCTTGCTTCGTTATTTCCAGAATTTTTAATTGTTACAAAGGTATCTGTAACAAAGCCGTCTGCAGTTTTTATTTGCAGCGAAGGCGAAGCGTAGTATTGAGGCAATTTATATTGATGGTTAACGGTTTTATTTTCCGAGTTGTTACTGTCATCAAAATCCCATTTATATTCGATAATTTTAGAATTTCCGGCAACAGAAGCGGTTGCATCAAAAGCAACAGATTTACTAAGGTCAACGTCGATGGTTGCTTTAAGCGGATCGGTCTCTGCTGCTTTTCCATTAACTTTAATTACCGCTTGAGGTAATTTGTAATTTTGGTCTGGCACTACGTTTAGCCGGACCGATTCAAGTAACTGTGGGGGTATATCTTGGGTATTAAAGTCTGCAGTTATATTCAGAATGTAAGACCCAATTTTGCTGTATATGTGAGTGTTTTTTAGGCCCTCTGCCTTGACACCATCGCCAAAGTCCCAAGAAAACTTTACTTTATCCAGAACTTCTTGAGCAAAAACCGGTTTAAGTTTTTCGGTATCGATTTGAAAATTAATTTCTGTATTTACAAGATACTTTTCAGAAGAAATATCTTGGGGTGTGATAAAAGAACCACTTAAAATTCCGGCGGTTTGAAAAGGGTTTGCTTCGGGGAATTTACCATTAACATAAAAAGAAGGTGGGAGTCCCGCCCCGTGGGCAAATACAAAAGCTGGAAATATAATCGGTGCAAGAAAGATTAGTGCTAGGAGTTTTCTCATTTTTAGAATTATAGCAGGCAGCAATAGCCTTTTTGCTTAAAGTTCCCAAGCAGATGCTATAGCTTCGACTTGTTATATAATTTATCCAATGAAAGTAGCTATCGTTACTGGTTCTGCCAAAGGTTTAGGTGCGGCTGTTGTGCGCCACTTGGCTGCCGATGGCTACACGGTGGTGATACATTACAACAAAAGCAAGGCACCTGCCGAAAAGCTCTTGGCAGAGGTAAAAAAAAGCTCACCCCAATCGATTATTGTTTCTGGTAACGTGACTACAGAAAATGACGTTGCCCAAATTGTAAAAAAAGTTCTGGAGGAATTTGGACAAATAGATCTTTTGGTCAACAACGTTGGCAATTTCATTTTTAAACCTTTTGAAAAAACCACAAATGCAGAGTTTCGGGAGATGATCGAATCGAACCTTTACTCTGCACTTTATATGAGCCGCGCAGTTTTGCCTGCTATGCGAAAACAAAAATCCGGGAATATTATCAATATCGGTGCCGTAGGAGCAGAAAGGCTAATAATACGCGAAAATTCCACTCCATATTTTCTGGGAAAAACTGCCGCATATGTGCTTACAAAAGCAATGGCGCGCACAGAAGCAAAACATGGAATTAGAATAAATATGGTGTCACCCGGTTCGATGGCTGCTGATATTTTCGAAGTTGCCGATTTTCCAAGTGGTCGACCAGCCGTACCAGCAGATGTTATTAAGGCGATTGCTTTCTTGATTTCACCTCAGAATAGTTATATAAATGGAGCGAATATCGAAGTTGCCGGAGGATTTATCCCCGGTTTTTAAAAATGAAGAACAAGCTTATTTTTACCTTAATTTTT
>JACPYZ010000101.1 GCA_016195765.1 Candidatus Curtissbacteria bacterium
AAGCGCATGTTGGCATAATAGATATAGAAAAAACTAAAGAAGCCATTGAAATAAGAGATGTGTTAATAGCGAACCTTGGGAATGCCCACCACACAGTTCTTAAAGAACCAATGCAAATCCAAGAACAACACGATGTCGTTTTCACTGGACTTTTAGCAAATAATTTTTTAGTTGTCCAGGAATTTCCAACAGACATCGCTGTTTCTGAAAAATATGGGGCAAAAATTATCACTTACCTAAATGCTTCCGATATGAAGTTTGAAAACTTACTTATGCCAATTTTCGATTCAATTTTCGAAAAAAACTTCAAAGCAAGGTATTCAAGGGAACTTTTAAGAGCCGGCATGAATTACCACATAGTTCTTTACAGTGTTGCCAAACAGTTACATAAATATTTGAATTCAAAATCAAACTTAAAAGAGTTGGGACCAATTTTTGAACACGAAAATAATATGGCCTCTGGAATTTATCACGCGAAGTATTTAGTCCTCAAAGGAATAATCGAACAAAAAGAATTAGAAAGCTTGATGGTTAATTTAATTTGCTGGATTTTTTCCGAATGGGTAGTTGCGGGAAGTTCAAAATATAGAGAAGAATTCTTAAAAGGAGATGCAATGTGTTTGAATTTTTTGATTAAAGAGGGAGCCTTACAAGAAAAAGATGGTATTTCTTGGCCAAATTTTGCCAAAATGTTTTTCGAAATCGAAAATCTCTCTACATTTTTTAGTAAGGTACTAGAAAACAATGATTACGAAACAGCAAAAGATTTTATAGAAAACAATTTATCTTTTGAACCATTTAAGGCATTCTCTGCCAAACTTGCCAAAATAAAACTGACAACTACCACTCAATAATTTTCGTTGAATATTTAAGCCTCATTGCGTATACTCTAAGCACAATGGAGCCTCTAGAAAAGCTAAAAAAAACGCGCGCCGAAAAGTTGGATAGAATCAAAAAACTTGGGCTAAACCCATTTCCCGCAAAAAGTGATAAAAAAAGCACCGTCAGCGAGGCATTAAAATCTCAAGGCAAAAAAGTAAAAACCGCGGGGCGAATTATGGGGATTCGCGGGCATGGTGGCTCCAGCTTCATGGATCTTAAGGATGAGTCTGGCATCATTCAACTCTTTTTCTCAAAAAGTCAGTTGTCAGATGTTAGTGGTCAGTTATTGGAACTTCTCGACATCGGTGACTTTATTCAAGTAATCGGGAAAGTCGATAAAACTCAAGCTGGCCAATTAACAATTTTTGTTGAAGATTTCGAGATTCTTACAAAGTCTTTAAGACCGCTACCTTCTACTTGGCACGGCTTAAAAGATATCGAAGAAAGAAACAGGAGACGTTATCTAGATTTGTTAATCAATGAAGGCGTCAAAGATGTTTTCGAAAAACGTTCAAAAATTGTCTACTTCATCCGCAAATTTTTAATAGAGGTTAAAGGATATTTCGAAGTAGAGGAGCCAGTTTTACAAAGTCTTTATGGTGGCACCAGAGCAAGACCTTTTAAAACTCATCACAACACTCTAGATACAGACCTATATCTTCGAATTTCAAACGAACTCTATTTAAAAAGATTAATAGTCGGTGGCTTTGAAAAAGTTTTTGAAATGGGCCATACGTTTCGTAACGAGGGTATGGACCGTAACCATAATCCTGAATTTACGATGCTTGAAACTATGGAAGCGTACGCCGACTATTTCGACAACATGGATTTAATCGAAGAAATGTTTGAATATGTTGCCAAAAATGTATTTAAGACAACCAAACTAAAATATCAAGACCAGGAGATCGATTATAAACGTCCCTGGAAAAGAATTACTCTAGCAGAACTTTTTAGAAAAAATACCGGTGTCGATATCGAAAAAGTGAATACTTTGGAAAAAGCAACGACTCTTGCTAAAAAACTCGGTGTCCAAATAAAGGATTACATGACCGACGGTGAAATACTTTTGGAAATATTCGAAAAGAAATGCACAACGGAACTTATTCAACCAACTTTTGTATATGATTACCCTGCGGATTTTTATCCGCTAGCAAAAGGCAAAGCAGAAAATCCAAAACTTGTAGAAAGCTTTGACATTTACGTCGCAGGTATGGAGATGGGTACAAATTACAGCGAACAAAACGATCCACAAGAACTGTTAAAAGCATGGGAAAAGGAAAAGGAAAAGGAAAAAGCCGGCAATCCAGAAGCTCAAGTAATAGATACGGATTTCTTAGAAGCTTTGGAATATGGCATGCCGCCAACTTCTGGGATTGGCCCTGGCATAGACCGTTGGGTAATGGTAATGACCGATTCACCGTCGATTTCCGATGTCATACTATTTCCAACTCTAAGACCTAAAAAGTAGATGGACAGAAGTAATCTTAAAAAAATCATGAAAGTATTTTTAACTTTGCAGTGGGCAAAAGAGTTGCCTCGCCAAGGTTTTATTGCATTGGGATTCAAACGCAACGAAGCAGATTCTGTCGCGGCCCATTCCTGGACAACGGCAATGCTTGTTTACATGTTGGCGACTGAACTTAAAAGACGCGGCGAAAAAGTAGATGTTGACCGAGCCATAAAAATGGCGATGTTCCACGACATGGCAGAAACCATCGTTGGCGATGTTGGCACTTTTGTTAAAGGCATGGCCAAGGGAGCATTCGCCCCAATCGAAGAAGAAGGATTAAAGTGGCTGGTAAATGATCTTCCAACCCGGGACGAAATGATTGAATTAGTAGAAGAATATATGCAAAGGAAAACCCTAGAAGCCAGAATTTGTAAAGTTGCAGATAATTTAGACGCACTGGCCCAAGCCAAAGGCGTACCAGCTGCAATTCCTGCCTTAAAGTATTTTAAAGAGGTTTACCATATAACCAAAGTGCCATGGCACAAAATTGCCGTCGAAATGATTCTAAAAGACGAAGTTGAACCAGAGCGTTCTTGGCAACAAAAAGATCACTAACATGTTAGATATAAAACTGATTCGCGAAAACCCAAATTTGGTTAGAGAAAAATCCAAATCCAAAGGTTATCAAGTAGATGTAGAAAAATTGCTACAAGCAGACGAAAAACACAAGAAATTAATTGAAGAAGTAGACGCTCTTCGTGCAAAAAGATCAGAAGCTGCAAAAAATCGAGACGAAGCAAAAGGTTCAGAAATTAAAAAAGAGCTTAAAGAAAAAGAGTCTAGCTTAGAACTTGCCAGCGAAGAATTTTATAAGTTAATTCGAATGGTCCCAAATTTGCCTAAAGATGATGTAAAAGAAGGCAAAGATGAAAATGAAAATGAAGTCGTTAGAAAAGTAGGAGAAATTACAAATTTTGATTTCGAACCTAAGGATCACATGGAACTTGGTGTGGCTCTTGACCTAATCGACGTGGACACTGCATCTAAAGTCGCGGGACCAAGATTTGGATATTTAAAGAACGAACTAGTACTACTGGAGTTTGCACTTGTTGCGTATGCTATGAATACTCTCACCCAAGAAGGATTTTTACCAATTGTCCCGCCCGTTGTTATTAACAAAAACGTCGCAGAAGGCTTGGGTTATCCCGAATACGAAAATGGCGAAGGCTATAAATTGGACGATCAGTTTCTGGTAGGAACTGCAGAACATTCTATCGTTCCAATTCATATGGACCAAACATTTGAAGCAAAAGATTTGCCAAGAAGATACGTAGGTTTTTCAACTGCTTTTCGCAGAGAAGCCGGCTCATACGGAAAAGACACAAAAGGAATTTTCAGAGTCCACCAGTTCGATAAAATTGAAATGGTTTCTTTTGTAAAAAGAGAAGACGAAGACAAGGAGCACGATTATCTTTTGTCACTAGAAGAAAAATTAGTCCAAAGTCTAAATTTGCCGTACCAGGTTATAAAAATGTGCACTGGAGATTTAGGTTTTCCAACTGCCAGAAAGTACGATATAGAAACGTGGATACCTTCTCAAAAAAAGTATCGCGAAACCCATTCAGCATCAACAAATGGCGATTTTCAATCTCGCAGACTTAACATTAAATACAAATCTGGCGCAAGTAAAGAATACGCCTTTATTTTAAACGCAACAGCATTTGCTGTTGGCAGAACTTTAATCGCGATCATAGAAAACAATCAGCAAAAAGACGGGTCGATCCTAGTCCCAAAAGTGCTCGAAAAATACACAAACTTTAAAAAAATTCCTCGCCTATAAGGCTGATCCTTCGCCAAGCAAATTAATATCTAGGTCGAACCCAAAACCTATATTGACACATAGAAAAGTCTGATCTAATCTAAAATTAATCTTAAATCCGAAATTTTCTTCTAGCTCTGCTAGTAAAAATTTCTCCTTTAAGGGAAAAGGAAAACTAAGGACAAGCCTGCGGTTTTTCCTTAGAGTTACGATAAGCCTCTTCACTGCCGAAAGAGGCTTTTTCTTGTCGTTCACGCTCGCAAAGTGAAGCTAGAAACTGGTATAATTTACGTCCATGAAACTCGATCTGCCCGAAGAAGAGCTTCTGCTGCGAAAGCGCAATCGAATAAGAAGATTGGCACCAAAGTCGCACAAAATCGCGCACGAATCTGGTAGGTCAACCAAATCACTCTGGCAACGAATAGTTCAAAGGAGCAAAACTAAATAACAATATGTTTGGGATCTTAAACAAATTTTTAGACAGCAACGAAAAACAAGTCCAACGACTGCAGCCACTAGTGCAATCGGTGTTGTCATTTGACGAGCACTATAAAAAATTAACTGACGAAAAACTTAAATCCAAAACAGCCGAATTCAAGCTTAGATTAGAAAGAGGGGAGACTCTCGATGATTTACTACCAGAAGCATACGCCGCCGTTCGCGAAGCAGCATCTCGTACCTTAAATATGAAACATTTTGAGGTGCAAATAATTGCAGGTATTGTGTTGCACCAGGGTGCAATTGCTGAACAAAAAACAGGCGAAGGAAAAACATTAACGGCTTCGCTCCCGCTGTATTTAAATTCCTTAAGTGGTAAGGGTGTTCATCTGGCAACAGTAAACGATTACCTTGCCCGTGTCGGTCTTGGATGGATGGGCCCAATCTATGAAGCGCTTGGTGTTACAGCCGCTTGTATCATGCAAGATGCCGCCTTTATTTATGACCAAAAATTTACCGATAAAAACCAATTAGATTGGAGACTGCAGCATTTAAAATCTATCGACAAAAAAGACGCATATAAAGCGGATATTACTTATGGAACTAATAACGAATTTGGTTTCGATTATTTACGAGACAATATGGTTTGGGACCTTAAAGATATGTCGCAACGAGGTCACCATTTTGCAATTGTCGACGAAGCAGACTCAATTTTAATAGATGAAGCCAGAACTCCACTTATTATTTCCGCCCCACAAGACCAGGCTTCCGACAAATACTATCAATTTTCAAAGTTGGTAAATGAACTTTCGCAAGATACGGATTACGTAATCGACGAAAAACTAAAAACAGCCAATCTTACAGAGCACGGAATCACAAAAGTTGAAAAACGATTGAACGTGGAAAATCTTTACGAAAAAGATTTCGGTTCAATTCATCATATCCAGCAAGCCCTTCGGGCAAGGACACTATATTCCAAGGATAAAGATTACGTTGTCAAAGACGGGGAAATTATAATCGTCGACGAATTTACCGGAAGACTTATGCCTGGCAGACGTTGGTCTGAAGGTCTTCATCAAGCCATCGAGGCAAAAGAAGGTTTAAGTGTTCAACAGGAATCGCAAACGCTAGCAACAATTTCTTTCCAAAATTATTTTAGGCTCTACGAAAAATTGGGTGGTATGACAGGTACTGCCTCAACAGAAGCCGAGGAATTCCACAAAATCTATAATGTTGAAGTTGTCACAATACCGACAAATAAGCCCTCTCAAAGGCAGGACAATTCAGACGTAGTTTACAAAACCAAAAAAGCAAAATTTACAGCGGTTGCAAATGATGTTATAGAGAGGCATGAAAAAGGGCAACCAATTTTGATCGGCACAACTTCCATTGAAAACAATGATTTTCTTTCCGGCTTATTAAAAAGGAAAAATGTTCCCCACAATGCTCTGAACGCTAAAAATCATCAGCGTGAAGCCGAAATTATTGCCCAAGCTGGAACAAAAAACGCTGTTACTCTGGCGACAAACATTGCAGGTCGTGGGGTTGACATCATTCTAGGGGGAACACCTCCTGTGGATAAATTAGGTCATCCAATTATAAAAGGCAAAGACTACGAAAAATGGAAGAAAAACCATGAAGAAGTAATCGCAGCCGGCGGCCTGCATGTGGTTGGAACCGAAAGGCATGAGGCCAGAAGAATCGACAATCAGCTAAGGGGTAGGTCTGGCCGTCAAGGCGATCCAGGCTCAAGTCGATTTTACGTTTCATTAGAAGACGATATCATGCGTCTTTTTGGTGGAGATCAGATTGCCAAGATAATGACTGCCTTTAAACTTCCAGAAGATACACCAATCGAACATGGCATGGTTGGTAAAGCGATACAAAATGCTCAAGTTAAAGTAGAAACTCATAACTTTGATATCCGTAAGCACTTAGTTGAATACGATGATATTGCCAACAAACAAAGAGAAATTATTTACGGGCTAAGAAGAGACGCTTTGAATGCGGCCCAAGACCTAGAGCTAGCGAAAAAAGTAAGTGAAGGAATCAAGGAAAAAATTAACTTCGAAATTGAAAAC
>JACPYZ010000107.1 GCA_016195765.1 Candidatus Curtissbacteria bacterium
AGTGTCCGTTTTGAACAAGATGCAGGAGCAGGGTTTTACTTTAAAAACGCAGACAGACCAGGCAGCCTCAACTAAATTAACATACGCGCCGCCGACTAAAGACGAAACCAACACTATTGCCCCGCACTTTGCCCTTATGGTCCGGGATATGCTGATTGCCAAATTTGGTGAAGAAAAAATTACCCGTTCTGGTTTCAAAGTAAAAACGACGCTAAACCGAGACTGGCAAACATATGCCCAAACCATTGTCGCAAACCAAGTGAACAGGCTTGCTTATAATAAAGTTTCAAATGGCGCCGCGGTTGTTGAGGACCCCAAAACTGGCGATATTAAATCGCTCGTTGGTTCCAAAGATTGGAACGACGAAAAATTTGGCAAGTTCAATATAACAACCGCAAATCGCCAACCCGGATCTTCTTTTAAACCCGTAATCTATTCAAGGGCGCTCGAAGAAAAAATAATCACCCCCGCAACGGTTATACAAGACGTGCCAACCACATTTGGGGGCAACTATAAACCCAAAAACTACGATAGTAAGTATCGCGGCCCAGTCACCGTTAGAAGGGCGCTTGGCAATTCCCTAAATATTCCGGCTGTCAAAGTTATGGAAATGTTGGGTGTGTCGCAAGGAATAGATCAAGCCAAAAATCTGGGGCTAACTACCGTTGATTCTGCCAGAAACTATGGCTTGTCTTTGGTTTTAGGCAGCGCAGAAGTGAAATTACTCGAGCTCACAAATGCTTACGCTACGTTTGCTAATAAAGGCATTTTAAATGAGTCGAATTTTATTTTGGAAATTAAAGATAAAAAGAATCAAACGGTTAACTGGGACCGACAGAAGCCCAAAAGAGTCATGAGCGACGGGGTCGCATTTTTGATTGCCTCAATTCTTTCTGACGCTGGCGCCAGAAGCGAGGTTTTTAGCACAGTCTTGAACGTTTCCCGTACTGCTGCTGTTAAAACCGGCACCACAGAAGATTACCGAGACGCTTTAACAATGGGTTTTACTCCAAACCTAACTATCGGTGTCTGGGTGGGTAACAACGACAATTCTCCAATGGACAATATTGCAGGCTCCTTGGGTGCCGCCCCAATCTGGACTTCTCTTATGAATAAATTCTTGGCAACTTTACCAAATGAAGGATTTCTTCCCCCCGCCTCGGTTGTTTCTAAGCAAATTTGCGGACCAGGCAATGCGCCACTGGTGGCAGCCTCACCAAATCCGAGCGCGAGCCCCCAAGCATTTTCTCAAACAGTGACAAAAGAGTATTTCTTAAGAGGAACAGAACCTAAAGATTGTACGGTTCCAAGCCCTACACCTAGCGCTTCTCCCAGTTCGTCGCCAGATGCAACTGCAACCCCGACACCAGATACAACTCCAACTCCCCAGGCTTCTCCGACCCCACAAGCTTCTCCCACACCAAGCCCATCGTCGTCGCCAAGCCCAATTCTTTCGCCGTTGCCATCAAGCTCGGCTTCGCCTATTTAAAATAAAGTACTATATGGGGGATAAATAAAAACATTCCAACAATAGCTACAAATATAGAAGTCAAAAGCACAATTCCCGCCGAAAGATCTTTAATAATTTTTGCCCGGTGATGCTGTTCTTCGGTAATGAAATCAACAACATGTTCAATTACAGTGTTGCCAAGTTCCGCCCCAAGAACGAGTGAAATGCAAAACATTAGAATTATCCATTCTCCTCGGGAGAATCCAAACAAAAGAGCCAAAATTATTGTCAAAATCCCGATTGTTAATTGAATCTTAAAATTGGTTTGCGTTTTGAAGGCAATTTGCATACCTTCTAGTGCGTATTTAAAACTTTTTATTTCGTCTTGAACTAAACCCATAAATTAATATTAGCAGATAACTTAAGCGGTGCCATATGTTTTGACCATTGAAAGGTCAAAACATATACTTAAAGAGATGGCAAATGTTCGCGAATTTACAAGGAAGCTGTTTACCAAAGAAGAACTAACAGCCCTTGTTTATTTTGAAGTAGCCTTCGGTTTATTTTTCAGTTTTATTTCTCTTATTACATTTTTGTACATCACAAACGCTGTAATACTCAAACAAACAATTAGTTTTGACACGACAATAGAGAACCTTCTTTATAGCGCAAGGAGCAATTGGCTGACACAAGTGATGATGTTTTTAAGCTACTTAGGCAGCGATGGCATGGTTTTTGGTGCAGTCATTGTCGCTCTGTTTTTAACATTAAGGCACCACAGAAAAGAAACTTTTATTTTCTCGTTGCTACTTTTAATGGGTCTGGCAGCAACAACCACTCTTAAGCTTTTATACAAAATCCCCAGACCAGAAATTTCTGCTCTTATTGTCGAAAATTCATACAGCTTTCCTTCTGGCCATGCCCTGAATTCTTTTCTGTTTTATGGGACCATAGCTTACTTTTTTTATCATCTGACCCAAAAGAAAAAAGCGAGCTTGATTATTGCTGCATTTTCGGCAATTCTCGTGCTTCTTATTGGCATCAGTAGAATCTACTTAGGAGTTCATCACCCTAGTGATGTCTTAGCGGGCTATTTAGTTGGCTTTTGGCTTTTTGCCACAACAATTTTAATAGACAAAACGGTTGTCTTTTTTAGATTGGTTAGAGAAACTAGGAAAAGTTAAATTATTCGACGAAGGTGATAGCAGCGCCTTTTTGGTCTGCACGACCTGTGCGACCAATTCTGTGGATGTAGTCTTCGTAAGAATTTGGCATATCATAGTTAATAACGTGGCTGACATTTTTAATATCGAGTCCTCGTGAAGCAACATCGGTTGCCAGCAATATTTTGATTTGATTGTTTTTAAACTGCTCAAGCGTTTTTTGTCTTTGGCTTTGTCTTTTATTGCCATGAATCACGCCCGCTTTAAAGCCTCGGCTAACAAGTTCGTCTGAAAGCCTTTGGACACCCCACTTCGTTCTGCCAAAAATAAGTACGCGCTCAAACCCATCTTGGATTAATAAATCATGTAATTGGTCGATTTTTTTTTCTCGGCTGATAACTTTAACAACATCCTGACTAACATTAACTGCAGTATCTTGCTGCTTAACAGAAATAGTTACAGGATCTTTCACAAAATCTTTGAGAATTTCGCGGACCTTAATTGAAATTGTTGCTGAGAAAAATAACGATTGGCGAACAGGAGACAGCAGTGAAACTAAATACTTTACGTCGTGGATAAAGCCAATATCGACCATTCTGTCTGCTTCGTCTAAAACTACATTATTAAAAGAAGAAAGATCGATAGATCGTTCCCCAAGTAGATCTTTGAGTCTTCCTGGTGTTCCGATTACAAAATTCGGATTTCTAGATAAATCGTTTCTTTGTCTGCCCATACTAGCGCCACCAATACAAAGCGCG
The DNA here is from genome assembly GCA_016195765.1 of Candidatus Curtissbacteria bacterium. Taxonomy (GTDB): domain Bacteria; phylum Patescibacteriota; class Microgenomatia; order Curtissbacterales; family GWA2-41-24; genus JACPYZ01. Next base: position 3,372 of record JACPYZ010000107.1, read on the forward strand.
CTGTAAATACTCAAACCCTTGGCAAATCCAAACAATTCTTCTTGAATCTGCAAGGCAAGTTCGCGTGTAGGGGCAACGATTAGTACCTTTTCGCGGCGATTTTTGAAAACTTTATCAATAAGCGGAATTAAAAAAGCGGCTGTTTTGCCAGTACCCGTGTTGGCAATACCAATAACATCGCGGCCTGCCAGTATTTGCGGGATTGTTTCGTCCTGAATCGGTGTCGGGTCCGTATAGTTCTTTTTTTCGATATTGCGGCGGATTTCAACGGCAATATCAAAACCTTCAAAACGATGCTTGGGGACATATTTTTCCGCAGCAACTGGTGCTGCCTGTTCTCCCTGAGACTTGCCCGAACTAATTGCCCACAACAAATCCTGGTCTACGGTGTTTCGCGGGGCACTATATCTTCTTCCAAAATTACGCTTAGGCCTGAACCTATTTCTGTTGTTGAACATATTTAATTTTTTGGTGAAAATTCTAAAAGTAGCGAAAAGATGCTACTCAAAACGATGAGGATCTTTTACTTCTAATCTAAAACTATCAAACCTGAAGTTAGTATACCAGTAATCTCGAAATAAGTCAAAACTATAAGTTAATTGTTAAACCTCTTCCCCTAAGATAACTAGAGGCGGACCATAGAACATTACAACCCGCTCCACTCTAATTATAGAAAACTAAGCTTGCTTAGTTTCTTCTGCTGCAACTGCAGTATCAGCAGCTGCTTCTGTTTTTTCTTCTGTTTTTGTATCGTCGATCATGTTTGTATTCACCTCCTTTAACTGTAATAAAGTTTGTTGTGTATCAAATGTGCTAACTGATTGGGGTTTTTCATAAGGTCGATTTCTATCCAGCTGTCATATTTATTGTGTTTATCAAGCACATTTTTCTCGGAAGCAAAGATTTCGTCATCAAGCCAATAAAACTCATCGCCAAAATTAATCGCTTCTGTTTTGTCTATGCTAAAGCGGGTAGGCCGGATTTTAGAAAGCAGCGGAATAATTTCGGCAGGCACAAATTTACCAAGATATTCAAGCGTGTATTTAATGTCGCCGCTGCAACGCGTAGTCAGCCAAAAAACCCGATAATTGCTAAGAATATATTTGAGGAATTGTTCCAAGTGGGCAGCAGGCAAACCACCACGAGTCAAAATTACGCCTTCGATGTCTATATAAATATTTTTTGCGGGGTAAGCCCTTGCCATAACTTTTCTTAAAATTTTGAGAAGGAGGTAAAAAAGTGATACGAGGGAACCTATTTCGAAGGTATCAGATGATTAACTGTCTATTTCAAGCTTCATCATCATAACACAAAAACGAACAGCATAATGACTATAAGATTAAAATAGTTAACTTCGAGGGGCTTGCTCTAGGTGTGCGCGCATATCTTCGTTGCTAACAAGTCTTAAGATATCACTTGAATCTGTAAAAAAGATTGAATGTTCATCAAGAGTCGAGACGGTAATGTTTAAACTGCCGATCCTAAAACCGTAAGCAAAAAACTGGCTTCTATTGCGAAGGTGTAATGCACCCGCAATAACCGTTGCTTTTACACCGTTTAAATCGCCCAAATTCATATCTGTCATAATTGCGAGCATTATTTTTATTTCATCAAGGGTAAGTCTGGACGGCCTAGGTTCATCGCTGGTTGTAAGTCGATATGGCGTCAGCATCCGATCACAAATATAGAAAATGTCGTAAATAGAATCTGGTTCTAGAACTGTTGTTAGTGATCTGTTTTCTTGTTCCATTAGTCCGTCAACTTGGCCCAGATCAACAACTTCGCCATCTCGAGCTTGAATATCTTGAAAATCTGGGACGTATTGGACAAGCGGGGTTTTAACCACGAAAAAACGAGCTCTTTCTGGCGCGATCTCGGGAGAGACAGAAATTTGAAGGTTCGAGCTTGGACGTGCATTTGTAGTGTCCTGGCCAAAGGGTGCGCCATCAAGAAGAATAGTTAACCCAATAGGGTGAACGCCTTCTGGGCCCGCGCCGGAAACTGGTCTGTCTGACATAGAGGGGGATTATATTAGGAAGAGGGCAATATTGCAAAAACTGGTTGGCTTATATGTCCCCAGAATGGGACACTTTTGTCGCATATTTGCGAAAAGTTAACTCTACGTTTCAAACGTTAAGTTTGATGGAAACTTAAGCGTACAAAGGGTTATAATATGCGTATGACCAATCCGACAGAATTAACTTCATCAGAAAATCCAAGCGCAGAAACAACCAAGCAAGCAACTAATAATTTTTTTTCAAGATGGGCAAGCGAAATAAGCATTGTAGGCGGGATTATTACTACTGGTGCTGGCTCTTTCACGACAGGCATAATGATGGGACGTATTCCCACGAACCTTTCATTAGCCGAAGGCGGAGCAACTGCGGTAGTTGCTTTTGCAACATCCATGCAGGTTTTAGTTAGAGCTAGAAAAGGACAATAAATGTTAAGTTTTGAATCTGTTATACAGGACCTATTTGACAGTTTAGGCTTTGACGAGTCTGAGCAAAAAGAATATAAGGACAAGTTCGTTACTAACTTAAACGCCCAGGCAATTAAAGACCTGATTGATACATTATCCGATGAAAAACGAAAAGAACTGCTAAGTTCTCAAGACCTAGAAGCTGAAATAAAAAATCATTTTACTGAAACGGAAATTAAAACTTCTTTCAAAGAGTCGGCAAGAAAGAGCGTTGACCAATATCTAAAAGATATAGAGCCTACTTTAAATAAAGAGCAAAAAAATAAATTGCAAGAATTTTCAAAACGTCTCCAGGGAGACCTTTCAGACAGTTTGTCAATTTAAGTTTGGCCTCAGATTACGTAAGGATACTTTTCTCAAAACAAGTTAATTTTTGTGCCAAGGTTCGTGGAAGTGGAACCATATCTATCCTGAAGTTAACTCTCTATATGCAGCTTTATCTCCAGCCTCAATGCTAGACTTTAATCATATCCCCAACGGTAGTTTGTTACCGAATTAAAGTTGTTTCACATGAACTAAAATCAGCAAGAGCTAAAATTTTCTGGTGGGCTTACGTGTCCCAGAATGGAACACACTAGAAAATTATTTATTGAGAGTACAAAAGGCTTTTGAAAGTTTTGTTTAAACCGAAAAATGAACTATTTAAGCAGCAACGTGGGCACTGTCCTACTACTATTTCTAATTTTATTAATAACAAATTTTAGTGCATCTGGAACGGTAGCAGCAGTTGAGTTATAAGCTAGTTTCAAGCCAATTGCTTGTTCTAAGCTAAGTTTGTCATGCAAAGCTATTATGGTACCCATTTGAATCCCCATTTCCAAAGCAGATACAAGTTTCATTCTCCATGTATTCAGGGGTGACTCTGGCTCATGTCCCAAGCTAGATTCAATATAGACAGGGCTAACAATTTGGAAGGCAGCTGTGAGAGGTCGATTATTGTTAGGCGATGGTTCTTTTGCTGCTCTCTGCCACGCGTCTATTCCTGTAAGTTTTTTTGTTACTTGAAAGGCGTAACCTTTGGGTGAAAATTCTGACACGAAGAGAGAATATACCAAACTTTGAGCAAATGCAAACAATACAGATCAAAGAGTTTGGGTAATTTAAAATGTGGCTCCACGGGGAATCGAACCCCGCTTTGAACCGTGAAAGGGTTCCGTCCTAACCGATAGACGATGGAGCCATAAAGTAAACGGTAAATAGTTTACAGTAAAACAGTTAAAGCTTGGAAATTTTACCACAAAAAACACTAAGCTCGAATAGCTAACAACAAATAGCCTGAATTACTTCTTGAACCTTTCCCAAACAGCTTCTAGCATCGATCTGGCAACGCCCTGGCCGCCAAGACCAAAAGCTAAACCACCAGCAAGTGCCAGCATTGCCACGATTCCGGCAAACAGAATTCTTATAAGTTCTTGGGCAACGCCAAGCTGGTTAAGAACCAAGAAGCCAACAAAGATCAAAATAGACCATCTGGCAACAAGTGCAACTGAATGGGCAAGATTTTTTCCCAGAGACTTGCTTGCACTATAAGAAATTTTG
>JACPYZ010000017.1 GCA_016195765.1 Candidatus Curtissbacteria bacterium
ATAATAAAACCATGGCCGAAGAATCTGCTCCAGAAATGACAGAACAATATCAATCTAAACCTCAAAAAGAGGCTTACAAGCAACCACGCCGCTTAAGAATTTTGCAGAGACTTTATCGTGCGGCTTATCTTGGCGAAACTCATGTCAATGGCCGCGATAATCTGGACAAATTAAAGCCAGGCGTACCGGTTATCTTTGCTACAACTCACATTACAAAAGAAGACGTTCCAGCAACAGCAGCAGTAGTTGGAGAAAAATTCGATACAGCTCTTGTTGTTCTCTCTGGGCACAAAAGCTCCCATGATTCAGCCGGTACATATCTTGGAATGAAATTTGGCGGCGATGAAAATTTCCTACCTGTCGATAGCTTTGTTAATAGAGATGGACAATGGCAACTTAAACCTTTCAATCCAGACAACTTTGTACCTATGATTGACGCACTAGAACATGGACGATCAATCGTTATTGCTGCTCATAATCCTGTTGAAGACAAAGACAACACCACCCTGCCAGATAAAGCTGGTTATGGCGCCGTATACCTGGCACAGAAAACTGGCGCGCAAATAGTTCCAGTAGCAGTAGAACTCATAGGAGAAAAGCCTGTAAAACAATTCTTAGGGCCAGTCAAAGCAATATTTAACAAGCCTGGGGCCCATATCACATTTGGAGAACCGTACACTCCAGAACCTGTCGAATTAAGCGAGACAGAAACAAGCCTATCAGCAATACGTAAACTCCAAGGCCAAGCAACAAACTTAATGGGAAGACTAGCTCAAATGCTTCCACCGGAAAAACGAGGCAAGTGGTAATATTAGCGCCCCATCAACGGCTATTTCCCACACACATCCTAAAATAAAGTTATTTTGTCTTTGCTTAAAGATGTGTTTACTATAGAATTATGCCTGAAAAAACTGCTGAAAAACCTGCGTCTTCCATAAATAAAATGAGTCCAGAAAGAAGCACTCCAGACAATCGCGGTTTTATGCGGAGCAAACTGAATGCTGTTAAAACTATCGCCGAAACGACAGGCCAAGCAGCCGCTTATATTAACATGGCTGTTAACAAAACAAACCCGACCTGGGAAGCCACAAAAGCCGGGCCAATTCCTCTACCCCACGCCCAAGGCGCTGTTGAACTTTTCGCCCGCAAACATCCAGAGAATCAAGAAGTCGCACTCGCAGTCAAAGAACTTTTATGGGAGTTTTACCAAGAAGAATTAAATAACTCTGCCATGTACAAAACAGAAGATGGTCAAGCATCTCTCCCTTATACTTCAATAAATGTGACAGATCTGGCCAGAAAACTTTATAACGCATATGGCGCCAACCCCAAGCCAGAACAAAAAACAGAAACACAGCCAAAAGCAGAAGAAGCAACAGACGAATCACAAGCAAATCCAAGAAAACCAAGAATCCATACCTATTTTACTTTTGGTTCATTTTTAAACCCCAAAGGAGACGCTCAATTCACGTTTCCAGAGTATGCCATGCATGAATATATGAAAAAGCTCCCGGCTGTACTAAGACAATTAGAAAACGGCGAAGTACCAGATAATTTTGTACTTTACACAGTCGGCTACCCAACCAGCATGTTTGGCGAGATTAGCAAAGAAGGCGTAGATGAAATCGAAAAAGACCCATATGGTAAATCGGCCGAGTGGTACGAGGATTTTGTCAAAAGTCACCTAGAACCAAACACGGGTCGCGTTCACTTCTGGGGAGAATCGATGGGTGGACACTTTGCAACCGCAACAGCCGAAAAGCTTATAGACGAAAAAATACTAACCCAAAACGCAACCAACTGTAGGACTCAAAAAAATCCAGAGGGAGTTCCTTATTTAACAATCATTGTAGACGCACCAGAAATGCACGAAAAATGGACAGGCTTTAAACGCTCCATTAGGACAAACTTGGGATTTGCCCTAGACGGGGCGATGGCCTTGAGCAGTCGACCAGATATGCGCAAGTGGTTTAGCCAAAACGATTTCCTTGCCTCAATAGCTCTACAGCTAAAAAGTAAGGGTTTTGAAATCCATATGTCAGGCGATCACCCAGCAAGAGGAAAAGGCTTCCTAACAAAAATCGCATACGAGCTTTCTATGGGCAAGTTACGGGCACTTGGTGAAAAAATTGGCATTGGCAAAACCGATCCAGACTCAGACGTTACTCTGAAAAAACGCGCCCTAAAAGCCTTAACAGATACTATTCGTGATGGCTGGGATTACGATCATGACAAAATCAAAGTCGAAAGACGCGCCGGCACTCAAGACCACACTTTAGATCTAAGTGAATTCTCGCAACTTGCTCGGAAAAAAGAAGAAGAAGTCGCCAAGCGCAAAAAACAGAAGTATCCTGCCTTTGGCGAGCCCGACTATATACCGGTCGCTCAAAGAGAAAAACAGCCAAATGGTCTAGGTGCTCAAATGGTCAAACGTATCGGCAAAACCAGAATTTACGCAATAGATATGACTCATATGATGCCTAAATTCAACAAAAACGAACTGAAACGTTACAAACACACTGCAGATGTATACCTAAACCTTAAACAGTACAAATCAACAAAAACACCCTATTTAATCGCAGAAGCTGCCGGTAAAACTGGCTCAAGTCACTAAGCTTTAGAAATTCTCTTTATCTTCGCCGCGATACGGTCCTAATTGTTCCTTTAACTTTTCAAACCCTTTACTTTTCCTAACCTTAGACATAACCCCACCCGGTGCTGCTTTAATTTCGGCAGGTGCAACAAGTGCTTCTTTATATATTTTGACCATCTTGCGTGCGCTTTTCATCACATCATGAGCTTTTATTATCCTTAAGCTTTGGCGACCCATCGCTACTCGACGTTTTTCACTAGTGAACATTTTTAAAATCGAATCAACTAGTTCCTTTTCATCATTTGCGCGGAATAAATACCCATTAACGTTATTTTTAACCAGTAGCGGCAACGCCACAGCACGAGCAGCAATAATTGGCAAACCCGAGGCCATTGCTTCCATCGTTGCAATACTCTGCAACTCTGCGTCACTGGCCATCACAAAGGCATCAGCGACCCTGTAGAGCTTAGGCAGATCGGAATCGGCAACAAATCCAGTCATCGTCACATAAGGTTTTGCGCCAAGCTCTTCGACAATTGCAGTTAAATCACGCTGATACCCACCTTTTCCAGCAATTACTAAATGCAAATCCATTTTTTCGCGCGCTTTCATAAAGGCGCGAACAACCATATCCAGCCTTTTCTCCGGATCGATGCGACCTACAAAAAGTAATATTTTTTTGTTCGGAATTCGATACTTTTCCTTTAAATAGCCACCTTTATTTTTCGGAGTAAAACGGCTCAAGTCAATTCCATTACTAATGGCCTCAATATTGTTTTTAAGACCAACTTTCTTAATTACATCAACTGCAATTTGCGTCGGCGCCGTGACGTAACTTAGCTGGTTATACTGATGAGCAAACTGCTTCCAAGCAATCTTGATTATCTGTTCTTTTAATTTGCCAGGCATCGGAATGTAATGTAGAAAATTTTCCGGCATAAAGTGGTTCGTACCCACAACAGGCAGACTCTTTTTCTTAGCAAGCGCAAGCGCAGCACTACCTAACAGAAAATGGTCTTGAACATGGATAATATCAGGCTTAATCACTTCGACTATTTTTTCCAGTTCTAAGCTAACGAGGCCCGGAACAGGAATCCACAGATCAGGGTAAATTGGCGCTCTTACGGAAGAAATTCCGTAGACTTTTAAGTTCCCGCGGTGTTCATAAACTTTAGACTTCAAGCTCTTACCCGGGCCGGCAATATATACCTTATGACCCATCCGTACCAAGGCGTGAGAAAGCATCTCCACAGAATAAACTGGGCCACTGGCTTGGGGTTTATAGGCATCGGTTACAAATAAAATCTTCAGGTGAACAATACTCCTATCGAACGGAGACAATTTTACCAGATTTAGCTCTTCCAAGTAGAACAACATTAATATAGCTCATTGTTCCCTGCCAAATGTAGCGTAAAAAAACTCCCGTATTCTGTTGCTTTCTATTCGAAGTTTCGGCAACCAAATTACTTTTATAAACAATTTTGTATTCACGGCCGTACTTACGCTTAATTCTTCCAGTCAAATCCCAATCTTCACTTGTCGAAAGTTTGATATTAAACCCACCTATTCCCTCAATTGCCCACCTCCGAGTCGCAAAATTATTACCCCAGAACATCGGCTTACCTAAATTGGTGTTTAAAAAGACCACCAAATCATAAAGATTGAAAAGGAACCTTACAAAAGCGCCGGCGCCATACGGAAGAATCTTTCCACCAACTATAATCACCTTTTCGTCATCCATCGCACGGGCAATACCGCTTAACCAATTTTTGGGGGGCAACGTATCTGCATCTGTAAAAGCAATTATTTCTCCTTGTGCCGCCTCAACCCCTGCTTGACGTGCCCCAGAAACCCCCTGCGTTTTATTGTATTCAACAACCTTAACCCCTAATTTTGTGGCAACCTGTGCAGTTTTGTCAGAAGAATTGTTATCAACTATCACAACTTCGTAAAGATCATCTTCAAAATCTTGCTCCTTCAACCTTTGAATTGTATGACCTACATATTTTTCTTCGTTGTAAGCCGGGATCACGACCGAAATTAAAGGTTTCATAACTTATATATTTTTAAAAATCTTTTTCATAAAAAATCTGTATATAAAAAAAGCGGCAACCAGTATTGCCAAGAAAACCGGTATTGCCAAAATCAAGTCATGTAGTATCACACTGATTGTGACATAGGCACTTCCAAAAAAGTACCCCAAAAGTGCAAAAAATGTGTATTTCAAAATTGTGGGTATAAAGATGTAAGCCATAAACTTTCGATATGGTACCCGGGCCGCCCCAGCAACAACTAAATTCAAAACTTCAAGACCAAATGCAAATTTACCCAAAAATAACATTTTGCCCGCATGGTGCTTGTACTTTTTTTCAAGCTCCTTTACCCTGCCAATGCCAATTCCTAAAAAATGGCCCCACCTGCCAATAAACTTTTCGCGCCCTAACCGGCCAATGAAATAATATATATGATCTCCGGTTAGATCTCCCAAAATTGCGACAATAATCACCAAATAGATATTCAGTACCCCCAAAGAAGCTAAAAATCCGGCAATAACAGTCACAACAGTACCTTCGGCAATAACAAGAGGATACAAGATCAAGTATTTATAAACTTCGATGAAGATATAAATCTGATCAAGAGTAAAGTGCATCAAAGCAATTTTAACACCATTGTATGGTCATTATTTAATCTGCGCCTAATGCAAATCTATTAACTGGAAACCTGAACGAACTAAGTTAGATTCAGGTTTCCCTTTAGACCAAAAAAAAGACCCTATTTGCAAACAGGGTCTTTCAATTATATCTGTATTTTTCTCTGTCTCGAGCAAAGAAAAAAGAAATACTGGCCAGTACCTTAACTGAAAGGGCTTTAGATCTCTTTTATAAGATCTGTATACATCTTGGCAAAACAGGCGAATTTGTGTCAACTAGTTAATATATTTGCTCAATCAATCCCAAAAACAGTGTTAAATATTTACTCAGGGAAAAATCGTCAAAAAAATTCTAAATAATTTTACTGTTTTTCAAAAATTCAGCAACTGCAGTCCCCATGAAAAGTGCACCGTTGCGGTTGTAGTGTCCATCCTTGTTGGTAAGGATCAAAGAAAGTAATGCCCGCAGAATTTAGATATCCATTCAAGACATTAATAATTTCAGAAGAAGAAGATTCCCCGACATTTAATTTATATTGTTCCTGTAAATTTTTCCATTCAACTTCGGATATTCGGGATTTGTTAATATTTGTTGTAACCACAAATTTTGCACTATGTTCGTTTGCTTGCTTTTGCATATCGGCAATAAGCGCTTTAACCACTTCCCATGTGCTCAACACCGCGGGTGGTGGGTTCTTCTGTGAAGCAATCACTTCAAACGGACCTTGTATTAATTGGGCATCAGAAAGAAAAAATCGGTCATCTGTAGCAAAACCCAAAACCTTCGTTCTTAGCTTAGAAAACACCTGTTTACTATAAGGATTAAGCGCAGAAACATTAGTCAGAAAATGATAAAAATAGGTTTGCCTTGCAAACTTGCCCAGCACATTTCCACCCGCTCTCTCACCTGCACCCCGAACGGTTAACCGTCCATCTTTTAAATAGACCAGATTATTTTTGTAAACGTCTCCCAAATCATTTGCAGTGAAAGCCAAAATCACAATATCTGGTTTAAATTTCCAAACCTTTTCCCTTAGGGTCAACCATTCTTGATCTGTTCCGTATCCAGAAACCCCAAAGTTATAAACCTCTACCTGTTTTGTAGAACTTAGCTGACTCTGCATTACTTTTTGCCAGGTATCCTCAAGCGGTAATTGCAAAGCTTCCTCGTAAGAATCTCCAATTACTGCAATGCGCACAGTGTCTGCATTTTTATCTAGCGAAAAATCTGTATCCCGAAAACCGCTGGAATTGAAAACAATCTTATTGCGATACCCGTCTTCCCCACTAGCGTGAACAAAGGAGGCACCTGGCTTGTTTTCATATAAAAACAAGTTAGAAGATTGCAACTTTGCCAAGTTCTGTGGCTTTGGAGTAAACAAACGCAGCATACCCTCGAAGATCAAAACCGCAAAAATCAAAGAAAAAATGCAAAGACCGACTCGTGTCAGAATCTTTCTCATCTTTCGATTATACATGATAATTGAAGCTATTTAGATTCGAAAATGGCCTTGACGACTATGCTGCTTATTGCTAGAATACATCCAACAATCTAAATGGTTAGAATTCTAATCATAAGTATTCTAAGAATGCATCATCACACTTTAGTCTTTCATATAATCAAGTTAGGTAAAAAAGTTCAAAAAGCATTAGGCCATAAACCCTACCCTTTCAGTTTAGGCGTTAGCCAAGCATCCGCAGTCGTTTTTATTTCTCAGCACAAGTCTATCAACCAGTCAGAAATTGCCAAACATCTTCATATGGAACCGGCCAGCATGGTTACTTTGATTGATGAATTAGAACGCATAGGTCTGGTTAATCGCGATTCTCATAAAATAGATCGCAGGCACAATAAAATCACCTTAACTGCAAAGGGCAAAAAAACTGTCGCCAAGATCGGTAAAGTCACGGAAAAGCTCGACAATTACCTGCGCAACAAAAAAACAAAAAACGATGTAAAAACCCTCCTGAATTTAACTGAAAAGTTATCGAACAATCTCGATAAATGGAAAGGAGGTGAAAATGCGTTACCTAAGCCAAAGCGAACTTTGGAAAATGGACATGCTCAAACAAGCTAAAGAAAAAATATTTGCACTCGGCAAAGCCAGAATATTGGGCAGATTTCGTCAGATATTTCCACTGGCATTTTTTCCAAACGATCTAATTATCGACGAACACCGCGTGGTTCTTGTTATCAATCGTGGCCCCTGGATTCGCGAACTGATAACAACCATGGCAACAGATATTGCCAGCGTAGACTCATCAACTGGTCCTTTTTTCGGACACATTCACATCAAAAGCTTAACTGGAGGCCCAGAAATTTTAATAGACAAACTTGCAAAAGCAGACGTTCTAAAAGCTCGCTCTTTAGTAGAAGGCGTT
>JACPYZ010000006.1 GCA_016195765.1 Candidatus Curtissbacteria bacterium
CCGCTTGTTGCTTGGATGCTTTTTAACTTTGGCGACACGTTGTATTACCCGTACGGGGGTTCTTCTGACCTTCATCGCGACGTAATGGCTTCTAATTTAATCGCTTGGGAAGCGATAAAGTTGGGGCAAAAACTAAAACTCAAAGCCTTTGATATGTGGGGTGCACTGGGACCAAATGCCGACCCAAAAGACGCATGGTTTGGGTTTCATCGTTTTAAATCGGGCTACGGCCCAAGAAATGTGGAATATATAGGTAGTTTTGATTTGGTAGTCAATAAACCGCTTTATCACTTACTAAATATTGCCGACCAGCTGAGGTGGATATTTCTGCGCAGCGTAACCAGGTAGGGTTACTTTGTTATTACTGAATTTTGCCTTTTTAATTACATCTATTTGATAAGGTAACTTGGCATGAATTACGATGACGAATGGAATCAAATTAGACATAAATACTGGCCCCCATCACCACAGGCGAGATCTGCCTTGAATTTAGCCAATTCAAATACCGACAACGAGTCACCAGAAACACATGAGAAAAATTTGGATAATTTGGCAAAGCGGGCTTCGAAAGGAGTTTTGATGCACATAAAAGGAGTTTTCCCACTAGATATTTTTCCTGACGAGGTGGTTGTCGATATTAACAAGGTAAATATAATTCGCAACGATCTTTTCGGAAGAAAAATTCACAGCGTATATCTAAAGGATATATCTGACGTAATTGTTAACTCCTCTATCTTTTTTTCCAGCCTGAAAATTGTTGATATGGGTTTTACCGAAAGCGGAATTGTTATTAAAAATTTAAAAAGAGGCGAAGCAGAGGAGGCAAGAAGAGTGATTCAAGGTTTGGTTGTTTCCACTAAGCAGAATATTAACCTTTCCAAAATCGACCCAGAAGAGCTGCGAGACAAAGTTGGGCGAATCGGCGAGGCGTGGGGAATTGATAGTTAAGTGGCCTAGAGGAATTTTAGTCTATTGTCAAAATAGTCGCCCGTAGTTTAAAATGTAGTTATCGTTGTTTTAACGAATTGCCAGAAATTATTACAGTTTCTGGTTTTTTTGTGGAAAATTGTGTTATTTGATCTTTTTTGAGCTTTTTTAAAAATTTCCTTGCTATTTTTAGCACTTTTTTCTTCTAATCTTCCAAAATTCCTTGTTAAAAAAGTTTAACTTTAGCCTCGGGAATAAATTTTTCAAAGAATCTTTCTAGAAGTTAAAACTAGAAAACGGAATAAATTTTTACAAAACCTATAACTATACTTTATAGAGGTAAATTCCGTCTTTTGATTTTTGGGGTTTTTTGCCAGGAAATGGGTTTGTATTGACCACTACCCTAGTGCCCTTTGAGCACTTCTCCCAGACTAATTTTTCTAGTTTGGGCATAGTTTTGCGCATTGCGTAGACAAAAACGACATCAGCAATTTTTAAATCAGCTTTCCAAAACGAAGATTTATTTACAGAAATATGGTCTGACAAACCTTTAATTTTTGCGTGAAATGAGGAGATTGCAACCAAAAGCGGATTAATTTCGTAACCTACAGCAAACGCACCTTTTTGAGCTGCTGAAATTAAAAGCCTCCCGTCACCAGAGCCTAAATCGACAGCCGTCTCCCCTTTTTTAAGAGCGGCAAAACTCATTATAGTTTCGATTCTTTTTCTTTTTGTACCAACATAAGGAAGTTCTAAAAATAGATCGAAAATAAAAAAGAAAAACAAAATGACAATAAAAAGTAAAAGTATAAAAACGATGATAAAGAGAATTGTTAAAAGGAAAGCCATTTATTATATTTTAGCTAAAGAAAAGGGACAAATGCTGTTATAGGCACAATAGGTGCATGCTGGTTCGCGTCCAAAGTATTTGGGTTTTGCAGCAAATGTATTATTTTTAGTGTCCGAGCGAATTTTTTCGGCAGTTTCTGCAATTAAATTTTCTACTTTTTCCAGATCCTTTTCTGTTGGCTGATAGGACCCCTCGATACCAGTTTCTAGAAAATGTAATGAGACTTTTTCTGGGATAAGCTGATGCTTTTTCCAATAATAAAGAGCGTAAATTCCGAGCTGAGTCGATTCTTTGGCTTGAGCGTCTGCTCTTTCTTGATCAATATTTTCTGAAGATTTGTAATCGATAATATGAATTTTGCCACCTGCTTTTACATCGACCCTGTCAAAACGACCGACTACCAGCGTTTCTTTAACATTAAATTTAAAGCCTGCCTCTATTAAACTTGGTACTTCGGGATTTTTAGATTCACGAATCCAAAATTTTTCGAGTGCTAATTTTCCTTGAGCTTTTCTTTTTTCTTCATGTTCGATTGTTAAAAATCCTTCGCTATCCCAGACATTTTCAAACACTTCCAAAAGCTGCGGCAGATTTAAAATTTCTCCGCGTTTTTTGGCGTTGAAAAAAGCGGCGATGGCATTATGAAGTGCCGCACCATAAGCAATGGCATGGTGGCGCAAAATTGGGACTCTTAATAAATGAATGTAGCGATACTTGTAGGCACAAGTTAAGTAATCGTCAATTGACCCTTGGGTAAGTTTTAAAACGTCTACATCAAACATAATTGTTTGCGTAATTCTTGGAGGAGTTGGCGCAAATTTTTCGATTTTCTCAATCGGAGACAGGCGAACTTCTGTTGCTGCCGAAGTTGGTTTATCTAAGGCTTCCAGAACAAAAGGAGAGATTTTTTTTGCACGCATTCCACCAACGTCTTTCGACCAGGTGAAGTACACAAGATCTTTGGCTCTGGTTATGCCTACATAGAATAATCTTCTTTCTTCTTCCAGGTGCCAATTGCCGCTTGGCAGTGTTTCTTTTATTAAAGCTTGTGGAAGTTCTATTGCTTCTGATCTTGCCCGAGATGGAAAACGATCGGCAACTAGATTCACCATAAAAACTACAGGAAATTCTAGGCCTTTGGCACCATGAACTGTCATGACATTGACAGCGTCTAGGTCTGGGTCGAATTCAATGGTTGCTGGATCGTCCCCCGCATCGCGTAATGCCGAAAGATAATCTACAAACTGCGAAACAGTTTCAATTTTTGCGACGTCTTGAAATTCTTTAACTTTGTCGAAAAACTTGGCAATATTTTGAACTTTTAATTGATTTTCGATTCCGCCTTCTCTTTCAAGCTTTGTTAGATAGCTTGTTCTTTTGAGAAAACCGTAAATAACTTTTCCAGCGTTTTGAGTTTTTGAAAGCTCTATTGCCACATTTAAATCTTCTAAAACTTTATCTGTGATAGTTTTTGCTTCTTCTGAAATTTCTGGGCTTCCTAAATTTTCTTCCGCTGATATTTTTTCTAGATTAGTAAGAACATAAAATAGAGACCTATTTTTCCTTTTTGCAAAAGAAGTTAATTTAATCGCTTCCACTGGGGGCATATCGTAGATTTCCGAGGTAAGTAGATTAAAAAGATTTAAGCTATCTTCAAAATTATCAATTGCTGTTAGAAAAGATATTATTAAACTCACTTCTGGCTGATGGTAAAGACCAGAAGAGCCAACAAATTTGTGGGGTATACCTTTCATATTTAAAGCTCTGAGGAAGTGATCTGCTTGAGAGTTCGCTCTGACTAATATTGCAAAATCTTTATATGCTACTAGCTTTTCGCTTTTGTTTTTTCGATTTTTAGACATTAACTTTTCAATTTCTTCGGCGACGCAATCTGCTTCGCTTGAGATTGTACTTGCAAATATTTCCTGCGGGTATTTTAATTTTTTATCGATATTGTTTTTGACTTCTAAGCGGTCTGGGTCGTTGTGTTTAATAAGCTTATAAGCGGAGTCTAAAATCGATTGAGTTGATCTATAATTTTGAGTTAGAACGACTTGTCCTGCTTCTTTATAAGTTCTGTTAAACTCTAAAATGTTTGAAATTGCCGCACCGCGGAATTTATAGATAGATTGATCATCGTCTCCCACAACACAAATATTTTTATGAGCAGACGCAAGCAGGTTAACCAGAAGATTTTGGGAATAATTAGTATCTTGGTATTCATCTACCAAAATATATTTAAATTGCTCTTGATAATTTTTTAGGATTTTTGGGCGGCGTTTGAAAAGATCTATTGCTTTTGTTACAAGATCGCCAAAATCCATGAATCCCGCCTCATCTTTAAACTTTTCGTAAGATTGGTAACAAGCCGCTAGTTCATTGTATTTTTGAACTTCCAGTTTTTCTTCTTCTGTTTCGCCTTTTTGTATCTGGGCAAATTTTGCAAAATCTTCCGGTAAAATATTTTCGTCTTTAAGACGCGAAAAAAAAGATAAAATGGCTGAGATGAATTTGTTGGGATTACCAAGCGGACGATAATAGTCCAGCTGAAAACGAAAAAGGTTTTGTTGGAAAAATAAAACCTGTTGAGGACGCGAGAAAACTTTAAAGTTTGGAGTAAGACCTATTTCGATTGCATTTTCTCGCAGAACTCTGTCGCCAAATGCATGAAAGGTGGAAATCCAAGTATCTATAAAACCATATGGCACCAAAACATCGACTCTTTCTTCCATTTCCCCTGCCGCTTTTTCCGTAAATGTTAGCGCCAAAATTTCTGATGGTTTGGCGAGTTTCTTTTCAATGATATGGGCAATTCTTCTTGCAATAACCGTTGTTTTCCCAGTGCCAGCCCCAGCAATTATTAGAAGCGGGCCTTCTGTTGTTGTAACTGCCTTGAGCTGTTCTGGATTTAAATCTTTGAGTATATCTGCCATAACCTACGGGTTATTTTGCCTTTAGTGACTTTGTGGCCTTTTCTTCTATTGTTTGAACCGTTGCGATTTTGTTTGAAAGACGCGAATAACGGGAATTAACATCGTCGCTTGATGCTGCCGCATTTTTAATATGCTTGGTGAGAACAGATAGTGAGCCGCCAAATTTTTCGGTTTCGTCAGAAATTTCTCTGAGGGCTGCTAAAATTTGGCCTGCTTGTTTTTCGATCTTTGAACCTTCTAGTGACATGATGATTGCTCGCAAATATGCATAGAGAGTATTTGGTGAAACAGGCCGAACACGTTTCCGATAAGCATAATCGTCGAGTTCTGGAGAGTTTGTAAGTATTTCGTAGTAGATTGGTTCTGACGGTATGTACATCAGTGCAAAATCTAGAGTGCCTTCTTGGGGACGAA
>JACPYZ010000007.1 GCA_016195765.1 Candidatus Curtissbacteria bacterium
AGGAATATCAACACTTTTACCTGCTTCAATCCCTCAAACATCGAGTAAGTCATTAACAAGCCAGGTCAACTCAAGATTGCTGTCCCCGATAGCACCAATCACCTTCTTAACCCCCGCTGTGAGCTTCCCAAATTTGTTCTTTAGAAGTAGTTCAATATTCCATCTGGTTGTCCCAAGTGGCGTACGTAGGTGATGAGCCGCCATCGACAAGAATTCATCCTTGGCAAAATCAAGCTCCTTTTCCTTTTCGCTAATCAGACCAAGATTGGTTGCCATCTCATTAAAATTTTGTGTCAGTAGACCAAGCTCATCACTCGATCGAAATTCAACAATACTGTCAAAATCGCCCTGTGATATTCTCCGGGAAGCTTGAGCCAGCTTTACAATCGGTTTTGTAATAATTTGTCGAAGATAAAAATAGAAAATGGTAATAAGCACCAAAACGCACAAAGCAGTAAAAATCACCATCCCAAAAACTTGTTGCCTAAACTTATTTAAGGAAACTAAAGTCTCCTCAAGCGAGTTGATATTATAAGCATTCAAATCCCCGAGTGCTGCCTTTTTTTGCTCTGTCTGAATCAACCATCGATCAAAATTGATCTTAATATCTTTTGTTTGCCGGTTCTGAATCGCATCGATAAGAGCACCTCTAATTTGCTCACCTTCCAATCTTTTTTCAATATACTTCTGTGCAATCTCGCGACCACGCACAGTCGTAATAAATGGCGACATTTGATCCAAAATTTTCGATTTCTCAATTTCTGCCTGAGTAATTTGGTCAAGGAATATCTGTTCTTGAGAAATATGATAAGAAAACGTCGCAAAATCCGCGAATGACTGCTGTCTGTTCAATTGGTCATTAAGCTGGCTTAGCGTTCCTATTCTTCTCGAATTTTCTGCAATAAGCCGCTCCTCAGCCTGTAAGTTAGATATCACGTAAAAGAGAACAAAAAATAGAAGAATTAAAAATCCTGTAATAGGCAAAAGAATTTTTAAGCTCAGATTCATTTTTTAAAAAAGAGTCACGGTGCCAGGATCTACTTCCTTTAAATAAGAACTGAATAAGTGTCCACGAAAATCCGGAGCAGTGCTAGTATACACACCATTTTTATAAAACCATGCAGCTTCGCGGGTCAAAACAGTCAAGAGTACATTATTTAAACCAAGACCAGGTGTAAAATCCTTAAACGATCCTAGTACCGTTTCTTCAGAGTTTTCAGGCAACGCTAAAAGAACTTGCTTAATCGATTCTTCCCTATCAGTTTCGTACAAACTTTGGGCCCGTTTCAGCGCCCTCAGCAACTTAACAAATGTTTCTTTATTCTGAACCACCTTTTGGCTCATTCCGGCAAGAACTGATGTATTCGTGTAAATATCAGATTCAAATACAGAAATTGCGTCGGGTTTAAAATCTTTTTTAATTTGAAAAAGATAGGGGTTAATAAGAGCAACAGCGTCAACTTTTCCCGTCTCAAGCATACTTGGCATGTCCTTTTCCAAAGCATCAACAATAGTTACTTGTGAAAGCTGAATCCCCTGAGAAGCCAAATAAGAAAAAAGGAAAAACTCGCTGGTTGAGTTTTTAAAAACAGCAATTTTTTTGCCTTTAATATCCTCAATTTTGGCAATGCCGCGATCACGTCTGGCAACAAGCGCCGTATTTTTAGTTGAACTATAAAGAATGCTTAGAACATCAACATCATATCCTTCGTATATTTTGCGAACAACTGGAGCCTCACCAACTGTTGCAACGTCCGCATTTCCAGCAACAACATCATCAAGCGCATCCCGTCCAGAAGGAAAATTTTTGTATGTAACATCTAACCCCTCGTCAGCAAAGTACCCCTTTTGAGCAGCAACATACATCAAAACCAAATACGGTTGATTTGTCCAGGCAACAGTAATCTTTTGCTTAGGTGTTGAAATAGTGTGTCTACGGTTAATAAAAAAGTAAGCAGAAACAACAACTGCCAAGATCACAAAAACAAAAAGTAAAAGAATAGCAACCTTTTTCATAATCAGCGCAAAATGTTCACAGCTTCCGGCCGCACCTTTTGCAAGGCATCAGAGTAAATAAAGTCAAGATAGCTTGGTACTTTTTTCTCTTGGGTTAAGCCATTTTTAATCGAAAAAACAGCTTCATCTTCCATTTGTAAAATTAGCGACTGGTCAAGTGTCACAGTGAAGGTATTTTTCGGCCAAGTCTGTTTAAAATAAGTTGGGTCTAGCTTGAATTTTTCGACCAAGGTTCGCTTAGCATCTTCGGGATTTGTTATGACAAATTCTTGGGCGCGAATCAGTGCTGCCAAAAACTTTTCGATCTCAACTGGTTTCGACTGTATGGCTTGTACATTTGTAATAAGTAGTAGATTGTTGTTTCTACCCAGTGGAGTTGGCAAGTCAACAACATTTTCCCCTAGCGCCTTTCTAATATCATAAGCAAAAGGGTCATTCGTAACTGCAGCGTCAACCTCTCCGCCAACAATTGCTTCTTGGACTTTATCAAGGTTCTTTGCAACAAAAGTAACATCAGACGGGTTCAAACCATTAAGTGTCAAAAATTCACCAAAGAAAAACTCACTGTATGATTTTTGGGTCAAAGCTACTTTTTTACCCTTCAGATCCGCCGGTTTTACAATGCCCCTATCGCGACGTCCGACAATCTCAATCAGCTTTGTATTAGAAATGGCAGCAAGTATGCGCAAATCATTGGGCAAAAAACTGTCGCCAACAAAACCAAAGTCAGAAGTCGTTGCAAGATCCTCTTTCCCCGATGAAACATCCTTTCTAGACGCTGTACTGTCAGGTTCGATATCTATAATGACATCTAGTTTATTTTCCTTAAAATAGCCCTTGCTCTCAGCCATATAAATCAACGTCGAAAGCTGCGGTGCAGACTTCGAAACTCCCAGTCTTATCTGCTGAACTGGACCGTTATATGTGGGCAATTTACCCAATTTTGGAGACAACAGAAAATAAGCGCCTCCCAAAAAAAGAGAGGCTAAAATTATGAAAATGGGCAGGTTTCTTGTCATCAATTAATAGTAGCAGAAGATGTTGCACCCTGTTGGATTAAATCATTACCCAAAATCACTTGTTCACCACCTTCAAACTTGTTGGGATCATCAACGGCAAAAGCTATCCAAGAAAAATTCATGTCCTCACTTGCTGGTTTAGAAAGCACAATCACAAAGCTATTTTTGTTCCTCGAAGAAACAAAATAAGAAACACCAAGCGCGGCAATACGCCTGTCTTTTTCTTTTGGATCAATAAGTTGGTCTTGAGCATTTTTCTCTTCATCAAAGACCATGTTAGCAGCCACAATTGGCATGTTTTTATATTCCTTATCAAATTTCACCTTCACGCGATCGGCGCCTTTTTTAATAACCGCAAACCCGGCCGTGTCTTTGTTGAAAGTCGGTCTGAAGCTTTTCGCTTTGATCCTTAAGGCTCGAGATCTGGTTTGCAAAAACTTCCAGCCCTTCAATTTGGTTGGCATAAATCTTGTCAGCCGTTACAACTCCCGTAAAAGTTGCATTGCCCAAGTTATCCAGCGTAATTACATTGGCACCATCCTTGCCGTGAACCACAATCTGTCCTTCAGAATTAGTATTCAAAACCAATGGCACAGGAGGCACCGAGTCGTTTAAATTTGTAGCCAGCGCCGCACTTTCCGAAGCGCTGTGATCACCCGCGAGAAGTCCAACCTCGGACGAAGATTCCTGAGGCTGAGAATTAACAACCGAAAGTGGCGGATCATCCTGCCAAGTTCGAACGTAGTCGTAATCACAGGTGTCAGATGTTGTGTCAGTAGTTTCACATTTCTCGTAAATATCCATGGCAGTTGCAGCTAGGGGCACATTGGTGGTTTTTGAGATACGAGTAACGGTAGTTCCATCGTCAACTGTACATATTACCTGTGGAGTCGTACCGTTAAGAACTTGAACACGCAAACGATAATTGGTACCGGAAACAATCGTCACGCCGGTCGTAGTTTGAGATTCTGTCGTCCCATCTGAGCTTACACATTGCCAAGCCGTATCAGCCGCTTTTTTGCCAATCCAGGCATGACCAGCTGTTAATGTTTCGACCGTCGTTGCCATCGAGGCGTTACTGAAACCATTCATCGACCTGACACCACCTATTGTTGCAGAAGTAACTTTAACTCTGGATTCGAAAACGGGATTGTTGCCCCTTTGATAAAAACCGTTAGAAAGAGTCGCTTGGGTTGAAAGGTTACAGCCCCACCCGATCGTTGCACCCGTACTAGCCCGCAAAAACCCATTAAGTCCTGCGGCCGTGAT
Organism: Candidatus Curtissbacteria bacterium; assembly: GCA_016195765.1. Taxonomy (GTDB): domain Bacteria; phylum Patescibacteriota; class Microgenomatia; order Curtissbacterales; family GWA2-41-24; genus JACPYZ01. The sequence continues at coordinate 4,305 of JACPYZ010000007.1, forward strand.
AGTCGTGGAACAGGTACCTGTACCCAAAACTGCGAACGTCCATTTACTCGTTGTGTCAAGTATACGACCCGTAAAGTCATCCAGAAAAGTATTCATCGATTGGTAATTGATCATTCCGCGGATAAGCTCAATGTCCAAAAACCCTGTCCCTCCATTTTGGATATTTAAAGTTGAATAGTTGTTTGTCGCAGTGGAGGCAATATTTCCAACAGCAATCGTCGCGGAATCAACAGTGTTAGCTGTTGCTCCAGTTGAGGTTCCCAAGAAAATCGACTGAGTAGTTCCCGCAGCTTGTGCTGTCGTCGGTGGCGTAATTTTTAAACC